>JAKSUC010000029.1 GCA_024413595.1 Bacteroidales bacterium | reverse complement strand
GGGGAGTACTAAAAAAATGAAAAAAACTTTTCCCCGAGCTGGGGGAATACTAAAAAAATGAAAAAAACTTTTCCCCCAGCTCAGGGAATACTAAAAAAATGAACAATAAAAATTTCCGCAGCTTGGGGAATACTAAAAAAATGAACGATAAAAATTCCCGCAACTCGGGGAATAATGTCTGAAAAAAATATTGGATTTTTTCTAACTTTAACGGATTAGGTAAATATAAAGTTTATTTTAACTACAGGTCGAAAAATTGTTTTCTCGGACACTAATAAAATTTAATAACTTTGCAATATAAAAAATTAAATAGCTATGATAAAACCATATCCAATAGGACAACAAGATTTTAGGTCAATAATCCAAGATGGTTATGCCTACGTAGATAAAACAGAGATTATGTATCGTATGATACAAAATAGAACCTTTGTATTTTTATCACGTCCACGCCGTTTTGGAAAATCATTACTTGTTAACACATTAGACGCATATTTTTCTCGGACACTAATATTTTAAATTTGGTCATTATTTTTCATTGTCTAATCATAAGAAAAGCAATATTGGTTGAATATTGTTTACATCTTTATTGTGAGAATGCTAATATTTGTAATTTATTCTTTATTATGAATTATAACAAACCTAGTTTTTGGTCAATTTTATGGCATTCTTATAGTTCAGAGAGGAAGAAGTGTCTATAGTGGAACCTCTCTGAGTTATTAGAATTCTATAATATCCGTACTTTTGTAAATTTTACATCTATAAAAATTAATATATTTCTTTACTAGATTTTGGTACAGATATACCGAATTTATTCGATACATTATCACAAGCTATATATAATTTAAACAAGTATATATATACTATAAACTTTCGGAATTTTTTTATATTAAACTATAAATTATTACAAATACACCATGATGTCAATTGTATTTTATATATAATCGTAACTATATCACTTTAATAAGTATATATATATAATTAGAAATTTGTTTTTCGCGATTTTTAGGCCATTTTAAAAACTCAAAAAATGGAGTGCGGAGGTTTGATAAATTAAGTAATTTTTATAATAGTTAATATTCTATAAATTAAAATATTTTAACTCTTAAAAAGAACTATAATGTGACAATAATTTATAATATTGTATAAAATCAAATTAATTAAATTATTACTTATTAAAACATAAAAAATTATGAAACAATTATTATTATTGGGACTAACATTATTAATGTTCCCTCTAGCTTCAATAGCTCAAAAAATAAAAGTTACAGGTAATGTACAAGATTTAGAAACTGGTGAAGAATTAATTGGTGTTTCAATTATGCAAAAATCATCACAAAATAGTACAATTGCAGATCTAGATGGTAATTATAGTATTGAAGTTAACGCAAATGATACTTTGATATTTACTTACATTGGTTACGAAGAATGTTATATTCCAGTAAATGGGCAATCAGTTATAAATTGTAAGCTCAAAGCTAATGATATCGAATTAGAAGAGGTTGTTACAATTGGGTATGCAAAACAATATTACAATCCAAATCGTTTTGGAAGTATTGTATATGATAATTCTAATTCTATAAGTAGTGGAGTTTATGTACTAGAAAACAGTTATAATACCGAAAAATATGATTCAAAACCAGAAAATAATTATAAAAATGTAAAAACAGATCCAATATCAGTATTTTCGGTAGATGTAGATCGAGCAAGTTATAGTAATGTCCGTCGATTTTTAAACAATGGACAATATCCTCCAAAAGGCAGTGTTAGGGTAGAGGAGATGATAAATTATTTTGAATATTCATATCCTGAACCTAAAAAGCAAGATCCCGTTAGTTTAAATGCTGAAATATCAAAATGTGATTGGAATAAAAACCATTTATTATTAAAAATAGGACTAAAGGCCAAATCTTTAGACTTAGACAAAATACCTAATAGCAATATAGTATTTTTAATAGATGTATCCTGGAGTATGTATTCCGACAACAAATTGCCATTATTGGTAAAAAGTTTTAAATATTTGACAAAAAATTTACGCGACAAAGATGTAGTTTCAATAGTAACATATGCTTCAGGAAATAGAATTAGACTACAACCAACACAATGTACCGAAGAAGGCAAGCAAGAAATAATAAAAGTGTTAGATGAGTTAGAGGCAGGAGGTTCAACTGCAGGAAGTGATGCTCTTAAAAAAGCATACACATTGGCGCAAGAACATTTTATAAAAGGAGGAAACAATAGAATAATATTAGCAACCGATGGCGATTTTAATGTAGGTCCAAGTAGTTCTGCTGAATTAAAAGCTCTAGTTGAAAAAAAGGCAAAAGAAAATAATATATTTTTAACTGTATTAGGTTTTGGAATGGGCAATTATAATGACGATATGATGGAAAAAATGGCAGATGCTGGTAATGGAAATTATGCTTATATTGATAATTTTAACGAAGCTAAAAAAACATTGGGAACAGAACTCTGGGGAACTCTATACACTGTAGCCAAAGATGTTAAAGTGTTGGTTGATTTTAATCCTAATAAAGTAAAAGAATATCGTTTGATTGGCTATGAAGATCGTTTGTTAAACAACGAAGATTTTAATGATGATACAAAAGATGCTGGTGACATGGGGAGTGGACATACTGTAACTGCTCTTTATGAACTTGTTCCTGCTAATAATAAAGAAAAAAATGCAAATGTAACTCAAAGTGAATATGTAAAGTCAACAAGTGGAAATTCTCAAAATTGGTTTACTATAAAATTTAGATATAAATTGCCAGAAGAAGAGAAAAGTAAATTGATAGAAAAACCAATAGATGATAAATATTATACCGAAAATCCATCTGAGGATTTTAAATTGGCAACATCTATTGCTGAATTTGGAATGATTTTAAACGATAGTAAATATATTAATGGAATGACTTTAGAAGATTTGTTACAGAAAATGAAAAACGTTCCATCTGATGAAAAAGGATATATTGATGAATTAAAAGTTCTTATTCGTAAGGCAAATGTTATTGCATCAGAATAAAATAATAGGGTAGAGGATTATAAAAAAAATAGCCACTCAAATATTTGAGTGGCTATTTTTATAAAAATAAAAGATTAAATAGTATTATATGGTAATTTAGTCCATTCACCTTTTTTATCTTCCCAACCTTTGCTTTGTATAAGAACACCGTTAGAAAGAATAACTTCTTTTTCAGGAATTTTCCAGAAACCACCAGTTTCTTGGTAACGTTTCATAAATTCTAATTCACCATCAAATTGAACATATTTGTCGTCTTTACCACGGTTAAGGATTGATTGACCAACTTGGTTAGGCATAATAACATTGATGTCGCCCCAACGACGAAGGTCGTTCCAACGTAAAGCTTCGAAACATAATTCATAACGACGTTCTTTTTTGATGTTTTCAAGAGAATAGTTAAGCGCAGGCAGTTTAGCACGAGCACGCACTTTGTTCATACCATCAGCAGTTTGAGTCAATTCAGAGTGCATTAATAAAACATCAGCAAAACGAATGTGAATTAATCCTTGAGTTAAACCACGTTGGTTGTTGTCGTCACTACCAAATAATAAAACAGAGTAAGAAATATAACGAGTAGAACCGTCTTCAGAACGAGCACCTATACCAGCATATTTTTTACAGAAAAGATTAGAGTTTTCAACTTCTTTGTTAGCGTCTCCTTTATAGTCAGGAATTTCAACAAGACGATCACAAATAGAACCTAAACGACGATAATCGTCTTTATAGTCAGGGTCGTTAGCCCAATCGTCCCAAAGTCCACGACTAACAGGGCCGTTAGAATAACCAGTAGGAACAAAAGGATAAACAGCTTCAGCATTTTCAGTAGCTTTTCTTAATCCCCAGAATTCAACAATACGATTAGTCCAACCATAAACATTGCCCATGCCTAAAGCAAATAACACTTCTTGATTGTTGTCGCCAGCCCATTCAGCATCAACATTGTTTTCAATGATATATTTGTAAGTAGGTTTTGTGTATTTATTGGTATATGGCCAAAGGCTACGTTGGTCAGGTAATAAAGCATGACCACTATTATTAATACAATCTTCAAGTAAAGAAATTACTTGAGATTTAGACACTGTGCCACCATCAGCATTAGGCAAAGATTCTTGATTGTAATATCCAGTGTAGAAAAGGAAAGTTCTAGCTAATAAAGCTTCAGCCGCCCATTTAGTAGCGTGTCCTTTTTCAAAATTAGGATAAGCCACTGCTGGCATAATTTCAATAGCTTTTAATAAGTCAGAAGTGATTTGAGCATAAACCTTTTCAGCCGGTGATTTAGGTAAGTTTTGAGCTTCGAGTTCAAGCACCAAAGGCACTTCACCAAACAATTGAATTAAGTCAAGATAATAAAAAGCACGTAAGAAATAAGCTTCACCTAGATATTGGTTTTTGTTGTTAGCGTTTTTCCATACTTTCACATTATCCATAGTGGCAATAGCATTGTTAGCTCTAAAAATACCACGATAACGCCATTGCCAAGTGTCTTCGAACCATTCATTGTCACGACTTAATAAACGGTCAGAACTTTGTGCGTTGCGGTTCGAAGTGCTTCCACCACCTAAACGGTCGTCGCTAGCAAGATCATAAACATAGAAAGGCGTTTCGTCAGGATCAAGCATATTATTGCTCATAACTGCATAAATACCCGCAATCATAGATTCAGCATCAGCTTCAGTTTCAGGGAATGTTGCAGTAGTTTTTTTTGTATAGCTTTCAGTTTCGAGAAATTCGTCACAACCTGCCAATAAAACAGCAGCTGCTACCAAAGTTATATATTTATTTATCTTCATAATTTTAAAGTTTAAAATGTTATATTAACACCGCCCATAAAAGTTTTTGGATTAGGATAGAAACCTAAATCTACACCAGAACCCCAACCTTGGTTGTCACCACCGTATCCAACTTCAGGGTCCATACCAGTATATCCTGTAATTGTGATAAAGTTTTGTAAAGAAACGTAAAGTCTAACTTTTTGGCAAGGACAATGTTTCCAAACTTTTTTGAAGTCGTAACCGAATGTAATATTCGAAATTTTTAAGAAGTCAGCGTCTTCGATCCAGAAATCAGAAATTTCTTTAAAGTTGGTTTGTTTACCATCAGAAAAACGAGGTCTAGAATTAGAAGAACCAGCACCAGTCCAATAATTATCATAAACATCAGTAGTGTAGTTGTGGTTTGGTTTGTTAGAGAAGTTTCTGTAACTCTTAATAATTTGCATACCAAATTGACCATAACTATTGATACCTAAATCAAAACCTTTGTATGCGAGATTAATATTGAATCCTAAAGTCCAATCAGGATGAGGATTGCCTATTTCTGTTTTATCGTCAGCGTCGATAACACCATCATTGTTTAAGTCAACAAAAATTAAGTCGCCAGGAACAGGATTGTCTTGAAGAATAGGTTTTTTAGCAGCTTTGTAAGCTTCGATTTCAGATTCAGTTTGGAAAACGCCAGCAGTTTTATATCCCCAGAAATAACCCATAGGATATCCCACTTGAACACGGTTAAGTTCATCAGTGTTTTGAGCAATAATGTTTTGAGCACCATGAATAATACCTTCTTCGTTGGCAATACGAGTAACTTCGTTTTTGTTTTTAGCTAAGTTGAGACCAATAGAATAGGTGAATTTTTTGCTAAGAATAGTTCTACGCCAATTGATACCAATTTCAATACCTTTGTTTTCTACGTCACCACCATTGATGTAAGGAGCACCAGTACCGTAAGACGATAATTGAGGAGCAACAACTAACCAATCTTTTGTAGTTTTCTTATACCAGTCGAAAGTTAAAGTAAGTTGAGAGTTGAAAAAGCGAGCATCAAAACCTAAGTCAAGTTGTTCAGAAGTTTCCCAAGAAACTTTTTCGTTAGGAAGAATGTCAGGATATGCACCTTTAACAGGAGAAGCTTTGTCGTCGAAATAATAATTAGCATCAAAAGCAATAGTAGAAAGGTATTGGAAATTAGAAATATCTGAATTACCATTTTGCCCCCAACTACCACGAAGTTTTAAGAAATTAACAACGCTTGTAATAGGTTCTGCAAAAGATTCGTTTGTAATAACCCAACCAGCCGAAACAGAAGGAAAATACCCCCAACGATGATCTTTAGCAAAGTTAGAACTACCATCAGCACGCATAACAAAAGAGAGCATGTATGTTTCTCTAAAGTTGTAGTTTATACGACCAAATACAGAAGATAACGCTCCAATAGAATTAGGAGTACCACTGATAGAAGTGTTTTCAGCAGTAACAGTGTTTGCATTGTCGATATAAGCATGATCGTAAGAGCCAGGGAAACGGCTAAAAGCGTTAGTAACGCTTAAAGAGTTACCAAACCCCCATTTTTCTAAAGATTGACCAATTAAGAAATCAATAGAGTGTTGGTTAAATTTTTTAATGTAGTTAGCAGTGTTTTCCCAAGTCCATCTGTATCCATAGCGTTGAGTTTGTGTAACAAAGTCTTTTTCGTTTTTACTTTCTTCAGAAAAATTGTATGCTGGAGTAGCTTTTCTGTAATCACTTTGCCAATAGTGGTAACCTGCACTACTTTTAATAGTAAGACCTTCGATAGGACTGATTTCTAAGAAAGCATTAAATTGTAAACGATTAGAACGAGTGTTTTTGTTTTTGTCGTTGTTGATTTCAGCAAGAGGGTTAGATTGAGAACGGTCCCAATCCCAATTGTCAGCCACCATATCATTATAAACATAAAAATCACCGTTTTCGTTATAAGCAGGTAAAAGAGGATTTGCTGTTAATAAATTACGAAGATTATTAGAATAAATACCAGCAATGTTCATACCTGATTTATTGGTAAGAGTATATGTAATGTTTTCACCAAATTTAATAATGTCGCGTTTATTTTTTTTCCAAATAGAATAATCAGAGTTTGCACGAATAGTATATCTTTCATATTCAGGAGTTGCAGGGTAACCAATAGTACCTTCTTGAGTAAAATAAGTGAACCCCAAAGCAAATCTAGATAAATCAGAACCACCATTAATATTTACAGAATGACTTTGAATAGGAGCGTTCTCGTTTAAAGATTCTTCAAACCAATTGGTACCATTCCAAGTACCATTCATAATTTGAGCATATTGTTTAGGAATTTGCGAAGCAAAATCTTCAAGAGGACTACCAGCTGATTCGTTAGCTTTATTAATAATTTCCATATATTGTTTAGCGTCAAGAGTTTTTACGCCGTTAGTAACAGCATTTTGAACGCCATAATATCCATCATAAGAAACCGAAACTTTACCAATTTTGCCGTGTTTAGTAGTAACAAGAATAACACCGTTAGCAGCACGAGCACCATAAATAGCAGCCGAAGCAGCATCTTTTAAAACGTCGATTGTTTCAATATCGTTAGGGTCGAGAGCTTCAATGTTTCCACCGGCAACGCCATCGATAACATATAAAGGAGATGAGCTACCAGTTGTGCCTAACCCACGAATTGTTACTTTGTATCCTTCACCAGGTTGACCAGAGTTTTGTGTAATGTTAACACCTGGAGCTTGACTTTGTAAAGCCCCAAATGCGTCAACAGCATTTACTCTAGAAATATCATCAGAACCAACTTGAACAGAAGAACCAGTGGTAAGTTTCTTTTTCTGAGTACCATAACCAATAACAACAATTTCTTCAACATCAACAATGCTAGATTTAAGAGTTACCGTTAAAGGACTACTCGAAGCCGTTACTTCTTGATTGTCGAAACCAACGTATGATATAACTAAAATATCACCTTGCGAAGCTTGAAGTTTAAATTTACCATCTAAGTCGGTTATTGTACCAACAGTAGATCCTTTTATTTGAATGGTAGCGCCTATAGCAGGTTCTCCTCCTTCTTCAAAGATAGTACCTGATACCATTATGTTTTGCGCAGAAACATTTTCGGTGAAGAATACACCGAATAATAGCAATAATATTGCTACATATTTGATATAAGATTTCCCTAAGTTCATATTATTTTTATTTAGTATCAATATTTTTATTGATTAGGATTAGGTTTTTTAGATAAATTGTTAACATAAAAAATTAATTATTAAAACCTAAATAATATTTCGTAGTTGGATTGGTATTATGTTAATTAGTAGTATAAAAAATAATTTAATTTCTCTTATATTATGTTAACATCATTTTTTTTATCTTTTCATAGGCAAATTGTTTAAGTGGATAATAAATGTTAGCTTTTGGGTTAAGAGAAGATTTAATAGTTGTATTATTAAGTTTTTTGTACTTTAAATTTTCGTTTCAAATATAAAGATATTTTTTTGTTAAAATTAACAAAATTTAGATTTTTTTTTAAAGATTTTTTAAGATTTAATATGACGTTATTAAGAATTTGAGTTTTTTCAAATTCTTAATAACATTTTTTATAATATGTGGAATATTATTTATCTTCTTTTTTAGGAATAATAACAGACAATAAAATACTAATTACTAAAACCGAAATAATAAATATTAATGAGGCAATATTGTTAATTTCAACCCATTTATGAATTAATAATTTAACACTAATAAATAATAACAAAAATCCAACACCAATTTTTAAGAAACGGAATTTGTCAACAATACCCGCAAGTAAGAAAAACATAGCTCTAAGTCCTAGAATAGCAAAAATGTTAGAAAAGAAAACAACATAAGGATCTAAAGAAACTGCAAAAACAGCAGGTATACTATCAAAAGCAAATATCAAATCACTAAATTCAATCATAATAACAGTAACAAATAAAGGCGTAAGAAAAATTTTACCACCTTCTTTTTTAGAAGTAATTTGAACATTACCATCAATATTTTTTGCTCTTACAAAAAAGTTATCACCATTAAAGTGCGGGAAAACTCTAAAATGTTTAGAAGTGAATTTTACAACAGGGTGATTAGCTACATCAATATTTTCGTCTTCGTCTTTGCCAAAAAACATTTTAATTGAGCTATATAATAAAAAAGCACCAAACAAAAATAAAACCCAATCAAAACGTTTAATAACCGCAGTTCCAATAAAAATAAATAAACATCTTAAAACAATAGCACCTAAAATCCCCCAATTTAAAACATGTTGATATTCTTTTTTGCTAACAGCAAATGAAGTAAAAATCATCATCATAACGAATAGATTGTCTACCGAAAGCATTTTTTCAATTAAATATCCCGTTATGTATGAAATAGTCATTTGTTCGCGATATAGTTGAAGACTTGCTTCAAAATTATTTTCATCAAGATTTAAATGCGAAGCGTATTTTTCGGTAACAATTTTTAAATCATCAAAATTTTCTATTCCGTGAACTAAATCTCCATGAAACCATAGAAATCCAGCAAATAATAAAGATAAGGCAATCCAAACGCCAGTCCAAATGCCAGCTTCTTTTAAAGATACGTCATGCGCCTTTCGGTCAATGACTAACATATCTAACAATAAGATTCCAACGATAAATACAATGAAACTTGAAAAGAATATTATTTCTGATATTGACATTTGTTTTAAGTTTTAATTTTATGCAAATATAATAAATATTGAATAATAAAAAAAAATATAAAATTTTGATTAAAATTCGATTATTAGTTTTATATTATCAATATTGTATATTGTTTATTTAATATTAATACATAATTGAAAACAATAAAAATTAAAATCTGTTTTCAAAATAGTAATTAAAATCCACAAAATTCTTATATTTGCAATTTCAAAAAAATAGAATAAAAAAATGTAGTTTGTAGTAAACTATAAACTATAAAAAATTAAAATATCATGATTACATTAGGCGTAATATTTGGAGGAATTTCAGTAGAACATGAGATTTCAGTTATTTCAGCATTACAAACAATACATGCTTTCCCGGAATTAAAACATAATATAGTTCCGATTTATATATCCAAAGAAGGAGAATGGTATACAGGACCAGGATTAACCGTGATATCAAACTATCGCGATATGAAAAAATTATTATCTTGGTGCGAAAAGGTATATATGACTCCAGTGCGTGGTGATTTTAATCTATATCGCTACAAAACAAGTATGTTTAAAAGCAAAGTTGTAACAAAATTAGATGTAATATTCCCAATACTACATGGAAGTTATGGAGAAGATGGAAGTATGCAAGGTTTGTTTGAAATGATAGGAATACCTTACGTTGGAAGTAATCTTCGAGCTTGTAATATAGCAATGGACAAAATTGCAACAAAATATATGTTACAATCTACAGGTTTGCCTTGTGTAGATTATATGTGGGTAACAGATCGTGAATGGTTTGCCAATAAAGAAGAAAAATTAGCAAAAGCAGAAAAAATAGGATATCCATTAATAGTAAAACCAGCTGCGTTAGGTTCAAGTGTAGGAATTTCAAAAGCATCAAATGCAAAAGAACTTGACGAAGCAATAGATTCAGCAGCAAAATTTTCTGAACGTATAATCATTGAAAAAATGGTAGAAAACCTTCAAGAAATAAATTGTTCAGTATATGGAAGTTATCACAATTGCCAAGCTTCAGTATTAGAAGAGCCAGTTCGTACAGGAGATATTTTATCATATAAAGATAAATATATGAGTGGCGGTTCAGGAGCAAAAGGTTGTAAAATTGGAGGAACAAAATCAGCAAAACTAGGAGGTAAAATTTCAGGAAGTAAAGGTATGAGTGGTTCAACACGTAAATGTCCTGCTGATTTGCCAGAAGATGTAACCAAGAAAATTCAACAACTAGCCATTCAAACATTTAAAGAAATGGATGCATCAGGTATAATTCGTATCGATTTTATGCGTGATTCTAAGACTGGAGATGTTTATATTAATGAAATAAATAGTATACCTGGTTCATTGTCTTTCTATTTATGGGAAGCAACAGGTAAAAAATTTATAGATGTTCTTGAAGAAATAATAGATATTGCAATTAAAACATCAGCAGAAAAGCAAAAACTTATGCTTAGTTACGATCAAAACATTTTTGCCATGGGCGGAGGTACTAGTATGAAACTCGGTGGTGCAAAACATTAGATTGAATTTTATTGTTATTATATTAACCGCTAAACTTTTGTTTAGCGGTTTTTTTTTCATAAATTATTAAAAACTTTTCTATATTTGCAATGTTAATACTTGGTTTATAGTTGATAAACATAAAAATAAGTTGTTATTTATTACTATTTTCACTACAAATAACATTTCCTATACTCAATATATTTAGCGTTAATTATCATTTAATCAAATAATAAAATGAAACATTGTTTGTTATTATTTACATTTTTGATGTGTGCTAATAATTTGTTAGCACAAAATATATCATCAAACAAGTTGACATTAGGCTTTGGAGTAGGATTTCGAAACAATTCAATGAATATGTCAGATATAGTTGATGGTGAAAAAGAAAAGGTTTCAAGTATACCATTTTCAATTTTTGTTCAAAAAGAGTCAGCTAATGGTATATTTTCAGTACGACCACAAATATCTTTTCTAAAAAGAGGAGCAAAATATGTGGGTATTAATTCAGATTATTGGAGCAACGCAGAATATTCCGTTGAAGCAAAATATTTTGATATTCGTTTACCATTAATATTAAATTTTGGAAAAAACATTCAACCATATTTTTATGTTTCACCAATAGTAGGATTTGTAACCAACGGAGAAATATCACTAGCCGAGAAAAAAGGAAAAACAATATCAACTAATGTATCAAAAGGAAATATGAATTCATTTTATGTAGGAGCAGGAGGTGGAGTAGGAGTGAGGTACAAATGGAAAAACCAATATTTCTGCGGACTTGAATTTATGTATGATTATGGAATTATTGATACATATAGTAGTACAGAAAAAGATGGAAAATCAAAAGATATAGGAAACCTTGTAGATTATGATAATGATATATTAAAAGGAAATAGAAAGTTTTCAGGAACAGAAATACAGATAGTTTTTGGAATACCATTGGGTAAGGTTAAAAATAAACCACAAGAACCTATAAAACCAATAATACAAGACGAACCTATTATAAACGAGCCTATCATAGACGAACCTATAAAAGAAGAACCACAAGTTGAGGTAAAAGATAGTGTAAAAACAAGTTTTGAACTCAACGAAATAAATGATATGATAGATAAAGGCGAAGATGTTCATGGAAAAACCATTAGAGCAGTTAATAATACCATAAATTTTGATTTTGGAAATGCAACAATAAAACCAGAAAGTTATCCATATTTAGATAGTCTTGCAAAAACACTAATAAGAACAGGCGCAAATATCAAAGTAAGTGGACATACAGATAGCGTTGGAACAGATACATACAATATGGAACTTTCGATAAATCGAGTTAATTCAGTGGTAGACTATCTTGTAACACATGGAATAAATCGTGAAAAAATAACAACACAAGGATTTGGCGCTCGTTGTCCAATTTCTACAAACGATACAGAAGAAGGAAGAGCAATGAACCGTCGTGTAGAATTTGAAATTCTTAGTGATGATGATAATAAATAATAAATTAACTATGCTTTATAAAACCATGAAAAATCACATAAATATAATAATGATAGGTGTATTATTAATAATAACACCTCTATTTAATTCTTGTTTAAAAGAAGATGACGAAACTATAATTGTGGAAGGTTCTTTACTAGAAAACAATAATAACAATGATGATAACAAACCATCTCACGATATTTATAGTCATGTTCCTAAAGAAACAATGGATGGCTTAAAACAATATATGCCAATTTATGAAGGAACAACACCACCCAATGTTGAAGGAATGTATCTAATAGACACTATGTATTTTGTATATTGTCAAGACAACGCATATAAACCAGGAACTACTATTCAAAAGATGTATATTCAACTAAATAATCAAAATAATGAAACAGGAACAATTGATTTTTATGCAAAACAATCTAATGAAACAAGCGTTGGAAAAGGAGCATTAATAAGTGGAGAAGGAAATAATTTTACAATTTATTTTGATGTAAATACAGAAATTGTAAGTCAAAAAGGAGCTGGAATAATAAAAGCAACAGAAGTAGTTATTATATCAGGAACCATAACCAGTCAAGGAATAAAGGATATAACTTATACATTAACAACAGTTAAAAAAGAAAACGACATTTATAAAGAAAGAATGGATGTAGGAGTATATCGAGTAGCCTCTGACAAAGATAAAATGTCGTATTATACAGATTTTCCAATAATAACATATTCATTGTCTAAAAAGGATAGCTATTATTATGTTGGAGAAGCATTAACATTAACAGTTAATTCATCAAAAGATTGCGATATAAAAGTATCGGTTCGTACTTATTATTCATCGTTAGCTATTGATAAAAAACAGAATAATACATCAAAATATTCAATGTTGTTACCAACTACCCATGTTGATTATTTTCATATTGTAATAACAGGAACATTGAACACAATTTCTGTTGTAGATTCATTTGATTATCAAGTAAACGATAGAGTTTTAGATCCTGTAAGTTCAGATTTGTATGTAGATTTAAATTTACCATCAGGAACATTATGGTCGTCAAGCAATGTTGGAGCAGAAAGTCCAGAAGGTTACGGAATATTATATTCGTGGGGCGAACTTAAACCAAAAACCATTTATTCAGGATTATATAACGGAAAATATTATTATAAATGGTTGCAAGAAGATGGATACATTCGCTATTCAAGTTCAGATAATAGAACACAGCTATTAACAATCGACGATGCAGCAACATATAATATGGGTGATGATTGGCGAATGCCAACAGTAGAAGAATGTCAGGAATTGGTAGAGTATTGTGATTGGAATTGGTGTAGTGATTATAATGGTTCAAATGTTAGTGGCGCAATTGTTAGTAGTAAAACCAATCCAAATAATTATATATTCTTACCATCTTTAGGCGATAATGGAGATTATTGGTCTAGCACATTATTATCAGATAGGGTAAGTTCGGCATATTCATTAAGTTTTGATAATAAACAAATGAGCGTATATGATTTTGAAAGAACATTCGGTTTATTTGTTCGTGCAGTGCGAAATTAAAAACTAAGATAATAAAAAATGCTAGTTTTAATAATAGTATATTTTAACTATATACACTTTTTAAATCACTATGCAGAATTTTAATAGCAAAATATAATTTAGTAATTATCAATTAATAAAAAAAACGGCAAACTTTTATGTTTGCCGTTTTTTATTATAAGATTTTGATTAAAGTGTTAGCTTAGTTATTAACTTTGTAAGATATACCGTTTATAACAACTAAATACAAACCTGATTTATTCATTTGAATTTCAGTATGTGTATTATTAACTTTTATAGTTTTTACTAAACGTCCGCTCATATCAAAAATTTGTACTTGACCGTCAGCATTTTCAAGTTCAACAAAGATTATACGATTGTAACCCCATACTTTAACTTGTGAAGTTTGGGCAATTTCTGATGTTGGAGTGTCTGGATTATCATCATCACCATCGTCGTCGCCGTCATCATCGCCATCAGATTTTTTGGTTTCGATTGTTGGTTGATAACCATCAATAAGATATGGTAAACTATAGATTATTATTGTGTCTTTGGTTGTGGTTGAACCAGCTTTCCAAATGCTATTGTCAAAACCAGAGAATAATGTGCCATCACAGAATTCTTTTGTGGTTTTACCTATTAGATTGTCTTCAACAACGTCATTTTTGCTAAGAGCTTTGTATGTTGTAGAGTCTGTATTATAATAACAATTTGTAACAGAACTTTCTTTTTGGTTATGTCCACAAATTGCACTCATAGTATAAGTGAAATTTACTAAAGTTAGTTTACTAGAGTTGTAACAGTATGTAATAGTAGAAGCATCAGTGTTAAGAGCACAAATACCACCCGAAATTTTGCCAAAAGATTCAATATTACCAATATTAAAGCAGTGTTTAATATTAGAAGAATTTACATTAACAGCACAAATTCCTCCACAATAGTCATCATCCATGCCTTTATCATAAATATAACCAGCGTTTAAACATTCAACAATGTCACAAGTTTTAGAATAAGCACAAATACCAGCTACATAATTGAATGATGAAATATAACCGAAATTTTCAGAATTATTGATAGTAGAATTACTAGAAGCACCACAAATACCACCAACTGAAGAATCAAAATTACAATCTATTTTGCTATTATTTTTACAATTAGAAATTTTGCTATTATTTTGAATGCTTCCTGCAATACCACCAACATTTCCATTTCCAGAAACCGAGCCGTTCATTTCGCAATTAGAAATAGATGAACTATTGATTGCTAAACCAGCGATACCACCAACTAATCCGTTAGATTTAGAACTACTAATATAGGCGTCTACAATACAATTCTTAATAGTAGAATTATTTTGTGCACTAGCACATATAGCTCCTATATATAAATCACCAAAGAAATAAGAATCTTTAATAACAACATTTTCGATAGTTCCACCATTAACGATTCCAAATAAACCAGCCATATAGTCTTCGTTAGAATAATATATACCACTAATGCTATGGTTGTTACCATTAAAAGTACCATTATACATTCCTTTGCAGTTTAAATATCCATCAGAAGTTAAATTAGGAACAACGCAGATAGGAACCCATTCACGGTATGTGAAAGATGACTTATTTGTTAAAACATCTTCGTTAATAATAATGTCTGCTGTAAGTTCAGCATTAGCATTCTTGTTACCATCATTTACATATTCAGCAAACCAATATAATTTACCAGCATTGTCAATTTGGTAATAACCATCTTTTAATTCAGGTTCTTCGTATTGTTGAGCTGCATTTTTATCATTGCTAAAACCATTTGTGAATTTTTCTTCAGTATTTGAATATTTACCAGCATTGTTATAAACTTTGAAATTACCTTCAAAATCAAAACAAGGATAACCATCTTTGCTTAAATCTTGTCCCCAAGCATTTGTAGATTGTTTGGTTTGTAATAAATAAGCAACTTCTCCAGATAAGAATTGAGCTTCTGTTTTTCCACCTTTGTTATCATCACTATTAGCTAAATAATAACTATTTTTAGGATCATTATAATAAGAAGAACTTATTACATTATATTTAGGTTCGTTTTCTACTGTTATTTTACCAATATTATAGCAATAAGAAACAACATTATCATTTTCGGCAGCAATTCCTCCTACATACACGCTTCCTGTTAAACTACCAATATTATAACAATTTGTAACAATTCCCTTTTCTTTATTACTAGCAACACCTGAAATATAATAATTTCCTTCAATATCACCAGTATTGCTACAAAATTCTACATTCCCGTGATTTTCACCACAAATACCAGCTACATATCTTGCTCCTGAAATCAATTCAGAATTATAACAATCAGTAATACTTGCATTTTCATCATTATACCCACAAATACCACCTATATATTGACAATAAAATTCAGAATCTGAAGTCTTGTTTATTTGATGAAAATTTGAACAATTTGTAATTTGTGACTCGTTACTTCCACAAATTCCACCTACAATACTTTGTCCAGCAATAATATTTCCGTAATTTATACTATTTTCAATTAAGCCATTGTTTTGAGCACATATTCCTCCTCCATATTGAACTGAATATAGATATCCATCAAAAGAACAATTTGTAATAGTTCCTGAATTTTTAGAACAAATACCTGCTATAAAATAGTAATTGCTAATATATGAATCTTCGATATTTAAATCTTTGATAGTTCCTTTTAAGTATAGAACAAAAGCACTAGGAACATAGTTTTCTTTTTTTACATACAATCCTTTGATAGTTTTATTATTTCCATCAAAGATGCCTGAAAATTCATTATTTTCTTGACCAAATCCATTCCATTCACGAAAATTTGCATTGCTTGAACTTAATTCTCCATTATCCAAAACATCTGTATTAATAGTTATATTATCAACGAGTTTGGCATTAGCAGAAAGATTTTGACCTCCTTTATCAACATATTCAGCAAACCAATATAATTTACCAGCATTGTCAATTAGATAATAACCATCTTTTAATTCAGGTTGTTCATATTTATTTTCAGCAGTAGGGTTAGTATTAAAACCATTTACAAATTCATCAGATTTTGAATTTATAGTTAATGTATATTGTTGAGATGTTACATTTTGATATGTTATTGTAATACTTTGAGTTCCTACTTTTGTGTTGTCATATTCAGAAATCATTGATTCTTCAATAGCAATTTCATCGTTTGTATCATCACTATATTCAACTTTGATTTTTGCATTTGTAAGATTTAACTTTTCTCCAACATAAATTGTAAGAGTTAAAGAATTTTCTACTAAAGAAACTTTGGTAATTGTAACTTTTGATTTGTTTTGGTAATTATTACCAATTTTTTCAACAATATAGTTGCCTTCAAAATCAAAAATAGGATAAACATTTTTGCTTAAATCTTGTCCCCAAATTTGGTCTGTTTGGCTTGATTGTAATAAGTAAGCAACTTCTCCATTTTTGAATTGTGTTGAAGTTTTACCACCATCTTGTGTGGTTGACGTTGAACTATAATAACAATTAGAAATTGAGCAATTATTAGTTTCGTTACTATTAGAGCAAATATTACCTTTTTTATTACTAGAAACATCAATTGTTCCAGCGTTGTAACAATATGATATTTTGCTTGGGTCAAGACCTGTATTATTGGTTTGACCACATATTCCACCTGCAATACAATCAGAATATGTATCGCTAATTTCTGCTGTGTTATAACAATTTATTATCGTTCCATAAGCTTGTCCACAAACACCACCAATATATTTAGAATTGCCTGTAACTTTACCTATATTATAACTAGTTTTGATATTACCTTGATTTAATTGACCACATATACCACCTAAATAAGCAAATGAAGCGTATCCTGTATTATAGTAATCAAAAGAAATAGTACCTTCGTTGCTACAATTATTAATGTAGCTTCCAATACCACATATACCTCCTACATATCCACTTCCTGTAACATTTCCTTTGTTACAACAATTTGTTATAGGTAAATAAATTGAGTATGCGCAAATACCAGCACAATAATAACAAGTTGTATTATTTGGAGCTTTGATTTCAGCACTACTTATACAATTAATAATTTTATCATTGTTGCTGTAGAAAGATAAATAAGCACAAATACCAGCCATATATTTCTTTGAACTAAAATAAGAGTCATTTAATTCAATGTTAGAAATAATTCCGCCACTTACATATCCAAACAAACCTGCATAGTCTGTTTCAACATTACAATATAACCCACTTATTGATTGATTATTTCCATCAAATGTTCCTGAATATGGGTTATTTTCTGTACCAATAGGAATCCATGTACGGAAATTAGTTTTGTCTTCGGTTGATAATACATCGATATTATCGACAATTGGTTTTGTGATTTTTGCATTAACATTAGTATTATGAGAATTTACATATTCAGCAAACCAATATAATTTACCAGCATTGTCAATTTGGTAATAACCATCTTTTAATTTAGGTTGTTCATATTTATTTGCAGCAGTTGGGTTAGTATTAAAACCATTTTTATAAATATTATTAGTATTACAATACTTATCACCATCTTTAGTGACAATATAATCACCTTTTTTGTCAATAACCGGATAACCATCTTTGCTTAAATCTTGTCCCCAAATTTGTTCTTTTTGGTTTGATTGTAATAAGTAAGCAACTTCACCAGATAAGAATTGTGTAGAAGTTTTACCTCCATCTTGTGTGCTAGAAGTTGAAAGATAATAGCAATTGGTATATGAATGGTCTCCAATATATCCACAAATTGAATAATATTCATTTGAAACATTTCCTACATTAAAACAATTGTCTATTGTTCCTGCGTAATTATTTCCACAAATTCCTCCTAAAATACTAGTACTAGCTTGAGGAGAAACACTACCTAAATTATAACTACTTTTCAAATCACCATTGTTTGTGCCAACAATACCTCCAACATTCTGATAGCCAGAAATATTACTGTTATTGTAACAATAATAAAGAGAAGCATTTGTTTGATTTAGGCCACATATACCACCTACGAATTGTTGATCAAAATCTTCGTTAGTTCCAATAATAATACATCCAATACTATAGCAATTAGTAATTTGACCTTTAGAAAATCCTGCAATACTACCTAAGGTACGATAATTCTCTAAATATGAATTAACAATACCAACATTTTTCACAATACCTTGTTGTCCTATTAAACCAAACAAGCCAGCATATTTATTTTTTTCTGTGATATACATTCCTGAAATAGTATATCCATTACCATCAAATGTACCCAAATATCTTGCACTCTCATCTTCTACCAAACAAATCGGAGTCCATTCTTTAAATGATGATTGATTTGCAGTATTTAAACTACCATCCACAATAACATTTTCATTAAGAATGATGTCTTTGTTAAGATTTGCACAAGCTGTATTATTTCCTGCATTAACATAATTAGCAAACCAATAAAGTTGATTTGTGGTATTAATTATAAAAGGATTTGAAGACGTTCCTTCTCCACTTGGTTCAGAAGGATCTTCAGCTAATACGTTTGTTGCTATCATTAAGCAACATAATACGGCAAAACACCGTGTTAGAAATTGTTTATTAATCATAATTTTATTAAATTAAATGTTAAAAATAAAAATCAAGTATAAAAAACGCCTTCTCTAATCTTTCAAAACAAATCTTCTATATTAAATAGTTGTTATTTTTTATTAAAAATGAAAAATTTTTACAAAATTAATAAAACATTTTAAATAAAATTTCGTATGAAATTTATTTTTTTTATAATAAAAAAAATTACATTTGTGATTATAAAAGGCTTAGATATAAAAAACGAGTATCAAAGAAACCTTAATTAAAGGTTTTCTTTGATACTCGTTTTTTATTTATAGATTTTCTAAAAACAACACTATTATTTCTTTAACGGAAATTTATAAGCTAAAAATCCCATAATTAAAGCAATAAAAGCAGGGAATAAAGAAAATAAAGACCAAATCATAGTTTTAACCGACTCGGTTACAGAAGAAGGATCGATAGTAGAATTACCTAAATCGTCGGTAATCATTGTAGCCCCAGCCACACCTAACAACATGGCTATTAAAGAACCAGAAACAGCGCCACCTAATTTTTGAGCCATTGTTCCTGAAGAAAAAATCAATCCTGTTGACGAAGTTCCATTAAGTTCAGTGGCATAATCTGCAACATCGGCATACATCGACCATAAAAGAGGAGAATATAATCCTACACCTATTGATGTTAATATCACAAATAATATCATTAACCACATATAACAAGCATCCATTGGTATAAAGAAAAATAATATAGAAACCACTAAACAAATAATAGAAGAATAAACAAAAGCCATTCTTTTAGAACCCACTTTCTTAGTAAAAACAGGCGAAATACCACCAAAAATCATACATACAACTTCGCCAAAAGCCATAAAAACAGTAAAATTGATGATAAACGACCCTAATGTAACATCTCCATTTAAACAATAAGTAAACATATATCCTGCAACTGCATAACGAAATCCATTAAAAAAATTGGTACAAATACCTATTGAAGTTAAATAAATCCATGGCTTATTTTTAAATAGGTCGACAAATTGTTTAAAAGAAAATTTATCAGCACGTTTTGGCGTTAAACGTTCTTTTGTTATAAGACCACAAGCTAAAGTCATAACAGCAGCAATAATTCCAAACATAACACCAATCATGGCGTAAGCATGTTGATTAAGAGGAATAATTTTTTGTTCAATTTCTTTAATTAAATTAGGATCAGAACTTTCGTTAGCTTTTAATTGTTTAAGTTGTTCAGACAAAGAAACAAATTCGTCACCACCAAACCAATTTAAAATATAAGGAAAAGATAATAAAGTGATAAATCCCATAGCATAAGCACCTACCATACGATACGAAGAAAATTGATTTTTTTCGTTGTCATCATCAGTCATAACACCTAATAAAGAACCATATGGAACATTAACAGCCGTATATACGGCCATCATTAAAAGATATAAACAATAAGCATAAATACGTTTACCCGTTTCATCAAAATCTGGAGCATAAAGTAATAAAGCAAAAACCAATCCGAAAGGAATAGCACCTAAAATTAACCAAGGACGATAAGTACCCCATTTAGATTGAGTTCTATCAGCCAAACTCCCCATTAATGGATCAGTAACCACATCAAACATACGAGCCACAAGCATTAAAATACCAGCGTCTACTAGCGAAAGACCAAATACATTAGTAAAATAAAGAGGAAATGCAATAGACATGATTTTCCATGTAATACCACCAGCAGCAGCATCTCCTAAGGCATAGCCTATTTTTTCTTTTATTGTTGCCATAATTGTTTTTGATTAAATATTTTATTTATGAATGATTTATTTAATAGTGGTCAAAAATAGGAATTTTAAATTAATAAATAAGAATAAAAAATAAAGTTTCTCAAATTCTCTTATAATGTAAAAATAATAGTAATTATTTATAAACATAGACACTTAATCAATAATTATATTTCAACTCATAATTCTTAATTATAAATTCTTAATAATTATTATTATCTTTGCGCAGGTTTAAAATAAGAAACATAGCCATTTAAGATGAAGATTGCTATTATAGATTACAAAGCAGGAAATATCAAATCAGTAGAAGCTGCATTACAGCGTTTAGGATGTGATACCACATTAACAAAAGATATTGAAATCATAAAATCAGCCGACAAGGTAATATTTCCAGGAGTTGGACACGCTTCGGCAACATTATCTGCATTAAAAGCAGCAAATCTAGATAAATTAATACCAGAATTAACACAACCAGTTCTAGGAATTTGTCTAGGAATGCAAATGATGTGTAAATATAGCGAAGAAGGAAATACACAAGGATTAGGAATATTTGATGTTAATGTAGTAAAATTCCAAGCCGTTAACAACGAAAAAATACCACACATGGGTTGGAATCAAATATCATCATTAAAAACCCCACTTTTTAATGATATACCAGAAAAAAGTTATATGTATTTTGTCCATAGTTATATGGTTCCAGTGTTTAAAGATACAGCAGCAGAATGTGGATATTGTCAACAATTTTCTGCATCAATAGCACGTAACAATTTTTATGGTTGTCAATTTCATCCAGAAAAAAGTGGTAAATTTGGTTTAAAAATACTAGAAAACTTTATAAAGCTATGATAATAATACCTGCAATTGATATTATTGGCGGACAATGCGTTAGACTTCAACAAGGATTGTTCGACAATCTAAAAAAATATGATAATAATCCTGTAAAAGTAGCAGAACAATATCGCGACGCAGGACTAACTCATTTACATCTAGTAGACCTCGATGGAGCAAAAATGGGGAAACTTGTAAATACAGATGTCTTAAACAGTATTGCCGACAAAACCGACTTGAAAATAGACTGTGGAGGAGGTATAAAAACTATAGGCGATGTTGAAATGCTTTTTTCATTAGGAGCTTACGCCGTTAATTTGGGTAGTGTTGCTGTAAAAAATCCTGCAATAATGACCAAATGCCTAGAAAAATACGGTGCTGAAAAAATAATTCTTAGTGCTGATGTTAATGGAGATATGGTTAGAATAAATGGTTGGCAAGATGATGCAAATATTACAATAAACAAATTAATAGAACAATTTTTACCAGCAGGACTACAACGAGTTTGCGTAACAGCTATCAAATGTGATGGTATGCTAAGTGGTCCAGATATTATTCTTTATAAACGATTAAAAGAACAATATCCAGATTTAAAAATAACAGCAAGCGGAGGAGTATCAGACATTTCAGATCTTGAACGCCTTACAGAAACAGGTTGCCATTCTGCAATTGTAGGAAAAGCAATATATGAAAAACGTATCACCTTGTCTCAATTAGCTAAAATATCAGAATAAAATGTTAGCAAAAAGAATAATAGCTTGTCTTGATGTAAAAGACGGACAAACCGTAAAAGGTGTAAGTTTTGAAAATCTTCGTTATGCAGGCGATCCAGTAGAATTAGGGAAAATATATTCAGAACAAGGCATCGACGAACTTGTTTATCTTGATATAACAGCCACAAACGAAGGACGTAAACAAATATATTCACTCGTAGAAAGTGTAGCCAAAAATTTGAGTATACCTTTTACAATAGGCGGAGGAATATCATCGGTAGAAGATGCAGAAAACTTGTTAATTCATGGAGCCGACAAAGTATCAGTAAATAGTGCAGCAGTTAAAAATCCACAACTAGTAAGCGATTTAGCCGAAAAATTCGGGAAACAATTTGTAGTTGTTGCTATAGATGCAAAAACAATAAACAACGAGTGGATTGTTCATACACATGGTGGCAAACGTCCAACCGACAAAGAATTATATTCATGGGCAAAAGAAATGGAAAATCGTGGAGCTGGTGAAATATTATTTACTTCGATGGATCACGATGGACATCAAACAGGATTTGCTAATGAAAGTTTAGCCAAACTATCAGATATGCTTTCAATTCCAATAATAGCATCAGGTGGCGCAGGAACAATGGAACATTTTAGAGATGCTTTTTTAATAGGAAAAGCCGATGCTGCATTAGCGGCAAGCGTTTTTCACTTTGGACAAATATCAGTACCAGAACTCAAAAACTATTTAGCAAATCAAAATATTCAAATTAGAAAATAATAAATATTATCATGATAAATCCAGATTTCGAAAAAATGGGCGGACTAATTCCCGCAATAATTCAAGACCACATAACACGCCAAGTATTAATGCTTGGTTATATGAACGAAGAGTCATTCAAAAAAACACAAGAAACAGGGTTGGTTACATTTTATAGTCGTAGTCGCAAATGTTTATGGACAAAAGGAGAATCAAGTGGAAATTTTCTTCATGTAAAAGATATGTATATCGATTGCGATAACGATACAATATTAATAAAAGCGCAACCAGATGGACCAACATGTCATAAAGGAACAACTTCTTGTTTCGATTTTGATGAATCAAACATTGGTTTTCTATCATATCTTCAACAATTTATAGACAAACGAAATGTAGAACGCCCTGCAGGAAGCTACACAACAAAACTTTTCCGCGAAGGTGTTAACAAAATTGCAAAAAAAGTAGGAGAAGAAGCAGTTGAACTTATTATTGAATCAAAAGACAATAACGATGATTTATTCTTAAACGAAGCTGCCGATATGCTTTACTTTACAATAGTTCTTTTAAGCGCAAAAGGTAAAAAAATAGAAGATGTGGTTTCTATATTAAAAGGAAGACACAAAGAATAATATTGTTGAAAGTAGTAAGTAGAAAATCTTTCCTAAAAAATATTAACGACATAATACATTCTACTTACTATTTACTACTTACTACTAATTTTATCAAAATGAAAGGCATTTTTTTATCCATTATCATTACTTTAATATCCACATCATCATTATTTGCCGATGGAGGAATGTGGCTGCCAATGCTTGTAGAACAGCAAATTGGTAACATGCAAAAAAACGGTTTTAACCTTTCGGCAGAAGATATATATAGTGTCAACAAGGCTTGTATGAAAGATGCCGTAATGTTGTTTGGAGGAGGATGTACCGCCGAAATTGTTTCCAATCAAGGTCTTATACTAACAAATCATCATTGTGGACGTAGTAATATTCAAAGTCACAGCACATTAGAACATGATTATTTAACCGATGGATATTGGGCAAAAACACTTAACGATGAGTTAATTTGCAACAACTTAGAAGTTAAAATTCTCTCGTATATGGACGATGTAACCGAACGTTTTAATAATACAAACAATCCCGACAGCGTAATAAGAGTTTTAAAACAAGAATCATTAGAAAAAAATGGACAATACTATGACACAGAAGTAGAATCACTATATGCAGGAAATAAATATTACATATTTGTTTATCAAACATTTAAAGATATTCGTCTAGTAGGCTGTCCACCATCGGCAGTAGGAAATTTTGGAGGAGACACAGACAATTGGATGTGGCCTCGTCATTCAGGTGATTTTAGTATGTTTAGAATTTATGCCGACAAAAACAATAATCCCGCAAATATTTCAACAGAAAATGTTCCTTATAAACCCAAAAAGCACTTTAAAATTTCAATTAAAGGAGTAAACGAAGGAGATTTTACAATGGTGTTTGGATTTCCTGGAACAACAGAA
The DNA here is from genome assembly GCA_024413595.1 of Bacteroidales bacterium. GTDB lineage: Bacteria > Bacteroidota > Bacteroidia > Bacteroidales > UBA3824 > UBA3824. The sequence continues at coordinate 14,416 of JAKSUC010000029.1, read as the reverse complement.
GAATACAAATCTGCAATAGGCGTAGAATTTACAACAAACGTAACACGTCCAGCAAGAGTATTTATACGTGGTGAAAAAATGGCTATAATGCAAGAAGCTATAAATAATAGTCGTGCAGTACGTTTAAAATATACTTCGCGTATGGCTAATGTAGAAAATGCTAAGAAAAAATGGGAAGGCGAAATACTTGGTATTAAACGTTATAATGCTATTGCCAAAAAATATCAATTTGAAGAAGATTTTCTAAAAAAAATAAACTCAAATACTGACTCTAACCAAAAATATGGTACATTACCTCAAAAATTTAAAGATATTTATAAACAAGAAGGTAAATATATGCGAGCAGATGCTTATTTTGTTGAAGCTATATATACATTACCAATGTTTGAACAAGTTAGAATTTTACAAAAATTAATCGATAATGCCGACAATTCTGATAAAAAACAAATAATAGAAGGTGTAAATTCTACTTTAAAATCATTATTATCAAATATTTCTAGTTGCGATAGTGTTCTTGAACATAAGATGTTTAACAAAATGATAAAAATATATGCAGATAGTTGTGAAGAATTTTTACCAAATGAATTTAAAAAATTCTATAATAATTATTGCAAAGGTTCTGCTGATAAATACACAGAATATTTTTATCAAAATTCTATATTAGTAGACACCGTAAAATTAAAAGAATTCTGTCAAAGATATATATTAGCATCCAAACAAAGTAGCAAAAAACGCACAGAAACATTTATAACATTAAATACAGAATTACAATCTGATCCAGCTGTGGTAATGTATAATAATTTTTTAAGAATGTATTTTTCAAAGATTTCGTCTCATTTACAAAATGCAGAAACAGAATTAAACAATCTTAATAACCAATATCAAAAAGCATTACTCGAATTGTTGCCTGAAAAAATACCATTCCCTGATGCAAATTTAACATTACGTTTTACCTATGGCAAAAATGAAGGCATAGAACCTCGTGATGGAATAATATATAAACCATTCACAACATTAGATGGAGTAATAGAAAAAGATAATCCAGAAATATATGATTATCATGTGCCAGAAATAATAAAAAAACTATATAAAAACAAAGATTATGGACAATATGCCGACAATGATGGGAAATTACATGTATGTTTCATAGCATCAAATCATACAACTGGTGGAAATTCAGGAAGTCCAGTAATAAATGCAAATGGAGAACTCATAGGTATCAATTTTGATCGAAATTGGGAAGGAACTATGAGTGACGTTATGTATAATAAAAATTTATGTCGCAATATTTCTGTAGATATTCGTTATGTTTTATTTTTAATAGACAAAGTTGGAGGAGCAAAACGAATAATTGAAGAATTAGAAATTGTAAAATAAATAGTTGAATATAAATTAAGAGTTCTTTATCCCAGAACTCTTAATTCTTTTATTTTGATTTTTCTCTATTTTTAAGAATTTGTTTTAGATTCTTGATTTCGTTTTGATAAAATGATATAATATTTTGAATTTGATTATCAGTAAGTGTATCTGTTTCGTTGTTTTCGATTGACTCATTAACTCGACGTTCAAAATCACCTAATATATTCATATAATCTATAAACGCATCGTAAGGCGATTTAAATGGATTATTTTTATATCCATATTTTTCATTATCAAAATATTCTTCTGACATAAAATATAGATAATCACTACATTGTAGACGTAACCAAATAGATTGTAAAACTTCGTTATGAACAATCTTCATTTTATCTTTTAAGGCATAAACCTTAGAAAATGCTTCTTGTTGAAGTTCGTTTCCTAACCAAGGACGAAGATTTTTGCCAAAACCAATTCCCGAAACAGGCATTGTTGCATGAAACGGCGCTACTGCTTTATACTCTTCTATTGCATTTGATGGTATATCAAATTTATATAGTTTAGAATTGATAATTTTATCAACAAGATTTGTTATAAAATGAAGAACATCTCGATTATTAAATTTAGTATTATCAAGATATTCGTAATTTATTCCTATAAAAATAACATCATCATTTTCATCATTTTCGCACAAACGTTCAGCAAAATAAACTGGTGTAAAAAGTTTATTATCTTTTAATGCAGTTTCTAACAAACGACTAATATCTTCGTTTCGAGGAATAACTTTAAAATTAGGCACAGATGGATTATAATAAATAAAGTTAGGTCCTTTTAAATCTAAACTACGTCCAGCACCTTCAACTAAAGCAGTTTTAAAACCTATTTCTTTAGCAGCTTCTCCAATTGCATCAGTATAAATCAATTCAGTGTTTCGTAGAGTTGTTGGTTTAACATCAAAAAGTCGTTCTATTTCTTGAGAATGTATCAAAACTTGACGTTTAAATTCATCAATATCTGTTACAGCAGCAAGTGAATGATTATAAGGCATTCCTACACATTCAACATTTCCGCTATTTACAAGATTTTGTATTAATGTCAACGAATTAGAACAACATTGTTCTATCATTTGCAAAGCAGTTCCTGAAATTGTCAACGAAAATTTAAACTCATCATTATAACGCTGAGTTAAAGCCGTTAACATTTCTAATGCAGGTTTTAAACATGTTTTTTCCGATTTTTCCATTTCGGCACGTGATGAATATTCGTCAAAATAAAAATTGTCGGTTCCAATGTCAAAAAACCTATATCTTTTTAGTAAATATGGTTTATGAATATTGATATTTAAACATATTGTTTTCATAGCTATATTTTTATATTTACTATTATTCTACTATTTTATTATAAACTTTAACAATTTCGTTTGCACAATTGTCCCATTTTAGCTGTTTTACTTCGTTTTTACCTTTTCTAACAAAAAAATTAGACAATGCAGGATATTTTATTAATCCATAAATAGCATCTGCAATTGCATCAACGTCCCAATAATCAACTTTTATTGCATGTTTTAATATTTCGGCAACTCCACTTTGTTTTGAAATTATAACAGGAACATTGCTTTTTACTGCTTCTAATGGAGAAATTCCAAATGGCTCTGATACTGATGGCATTACATAAACATCACTAACAGCAAACAAATGTTTTACTTCGTCATGTTTTAAAAAGTCGGTAAAATGAAAACGGTCTGAAATTCCTAATTTTGCTGCCATCAAAATCATTCGTTTATACATATCTCCATTGCCAGCCATTACAAATCTGACATTTTTTACACGTTGAAGAACTTTATAAGCTGCTTCGATAAAATATTCAGGTCCTTTTTGATAAGTTATTCTTCCTAAAAATGTTACAAGTTTTTCGTTTTCTGGTTTTATATATTTTTTGCGATTTGGTTTAAAGTCTACTGCATTATATATTGTAAATACTTTTTCAGGAGATATTTTATATTTTTTTATAACTATATCACGTGTTAAATTACTTACAGTTATTATTGCATCGGCATTTTCCATTCCATCTTTTTCGATGTTAAATATTGTTTGATTCACATTTTTGCCACTACGATCATATTCTGTGGCATGAACATGAATAACAAGAGGTTTACCAGTTGCTTTTTTTGCGGCAATTCCTGCTTCGTAGGTTAACCAATCGTGTGCATGAATAACATCAAATTGATATTGTTTTGATAATTGTTCACAAACTCGAGCATACATTCCTGTTTCGGTAAACAGATTTGCTGTATATTTTCCTGTAAATTCAAATTCTTCGGTTACTTCTTCTTCACTTATTTCTTCAAATGAAATATCAATTACTTTAGGTTCTCCTTCTTCAAATGTTACTAAACGTCCATATTCATCAAAACGAACCGTTTCAGGATTGATTCTTTTTCTGATTAATATTTTTTCGATTTGTTCTGCTTGGATATATGGGTGAAGCATTGATGCAGTTTCAATGTATACTAATTTATCTGTTGCTTCAGATAATGTTGTATAAGAATGATGAGTAACTGTTTCAATAATTTTTTCAGTTGGAGGTTGAGGAACAACAATTCTAATATTTCGATTTAATATTTGTTTGTGAGTTTTAACATATTTATTAGCACCTGCAAAAATAGTATTCTCAGCTTTTTCGTCACCAAATACTTTTGGAACCACAAAAATAATAGATAAATCACCTCTTTGTCCTAAAGCATTAACAATGCCTTGACAAGCAGTACCTAATCCTCCTGAAATATGAGGCGGAAATTCCCATCCAAACATTAAAACTCGCATAAATCACAATAAATTTGATTGTTGAAAATATCAACACAAATGTTTTTAATATTGTTCTATTAATAGTTTGGTTCTATAAATTGCTGCAATTGCTACTGCATTAATAGGCGATCCAGCACCGTTGTAAGGAGGTCCTGGTTCGTATCTTTCATAAAAACATGGAGATGATGGTAAATCTGAGTCTTCTATTAGTGAACGATAAATTTCTTCAGCTTTTTTTAATCCACTTTCATCATCTTTTACTTTAAGATATAATTCAGCTAAAAATCCTGAATATTCAGGAGAAACGTAACCTAACCAATTGTTTCCAAACAATGGATTATCAAGACTGGTTGTTCTTAACCCACGAGGTGTTAATAATTTATCTTCAATTTCAGCTAATGCAGGACCTATTAAATCATTGTCAGCAACAGAAAAAGGTAATGCAAATGCCAATATTTGTTCTGGACAACAAGATAAATCCTTTTCACCTTCGTCTGTTATATTGTTTACTAAATATTTTATACTAGGATCTTTAAATAGAGTATTAAATGTTTGTTTTACTTTTCTTGCTGCTTTTGAAGCTAATTCAGACATTTCTTCTTCGTTGTTAAAAGCATTCATTTCGCTCGAAAACAATAGTGCATTATACCATAAAGCATTTATTTCAATATTATAAACAAGATCCCCTCCTTTTTTTATTGCTAATAATCCATCGTTACTTGCTAATAATCCTGGTATTCTGTTATTTAAACCTGTTTTTATTATTTTGTTGATTGTTTTTCCGTATTCTTTATAAGTTTCTTTAATGTTTCCTGTTTGAAAATTATATTGTTGAATAGCCCAAATATACCATAATAAAGAGTCTGGAGAAAAATCTTTATCTCCAGGTTGTGCAAAAATGGAATTTTTTAAGTGTTTTGCACAAGAATTAATAATATTCTTAAATAATATTATATTGCCAAAAGGTAATGTTAATCCTGGCAATGCCATAAATATTTTTTTTGAATATTTTATTTTTTCTGGTAATGAATTAACTATATAGAATTTACCTTTACGTTCTCTAATCATTTGAGACGCTGCATAATATAAATCATCATTGTATGATTCACGTTTTTTACGAGATGAAAATTCTTCGTTAAATTGATTGTTTAATAATTCAACATTTTGTTTTTTTGTTGATGCGCAAAATATAACAGAACTATTAGGAGATAAATCCACTTCAAAAAAACCAGGCATAAACAAATCTTCTTGATAAGGCAATCCAGACATTCTATCTTCTGAATATTCAATGTTATAGTTCCAATCTGGAGCTGTAACAAATTCGCAATTCAACGACATTTGGAGATATATTGGCGATTCGTTTGAATTTGGCGAATAGCTTATTCCATGTGTGATTTCTTTGTTGCTTGTGAATATATCTGTTTGTCTACGATTAAGTTCTAATGCTTTTCTAAAACCTAATAATGGTCTTATTTGTAAAGTTACTTTATTTTCTGATTCTTCTAGTGTATATTTTATATATACTGTATTTTCGTTAGAAGATAATAATATCTCTTTTTTTATTAATATATTTCCAATGTTATACCAAATTGTAGGAACAGGATTTAGGTCTACATTATATAAATATTGATGTCCTAATGGATAATATACATTTGGATATTTTCGAGTTGATAAATAAAATGATTTTCCGTTCGATAATATTGAGTCGTCGATGGCAGACAACAATATTTTTTGGCAATTTATCTCTTCGTCATAAACAGATAATAATGAATGCCATTTTTTTGTATTACACAATATTATTGAAGATGAAACACATGCTCCTAATTTATTGCATTTATATAATTCTCGTTTTAATGAATATCTTAAATCGAGAAGTTTGTTTTTATCTAAAGGTTGGTTGTTCATAAGATTCTTTTTTTTGATTATTTAAATGCAATTATTTTTATTTTTTTATAATATACTAAATTATAAAAAAAAAGTTTCTTTACGAAATTAATTCGATTTTTTTTTAGATAAAAAAAGTTCTTACAATTAAAATATCTAATTGTAAGAACTTATTATTAAATAAACAACTATGAATATTTGCTATACGTTAAATCTAAAGTGCATAATATCACCATCTTGAACAACATAATCTTTGCCTTCGATGTGAATTTTTCCAGCTTCACGGCATGCTGCTTCTGAACCTAGTTTTATATAATCTTCCATTTTAATAACTTCAGCTTTAATAAAACCTTTTTCAAAATCACTATGAATAACTCCAGCAGCTTGTGGTGCAAGATATCCTTTATGATAAGTCCACGCTTTAGATTCTTTTGGACCTGATGTAAAGAATGTTTCAAGATTTAATAATTTGTAAGCAGAACGAATTAGTTTTACAACTCCTGATTCTGATAAACCAAGGTCTTCGAGAAACATTTTACGATCTTCAAAAGATTCCATTTCTGCAATTTCTTCTTCGGTTTTGGCTGCAATCACAAGAATTTCAGCATTTTCGTCTTTTACTGCTTCTTGAACAGCTTTTACATAATCATTGCCAGAAATAACAGATTTTTCATCTACATTACAAACATACATAACTGGTTTGTTTGTTAACAAAAACAATTGTTTTGCAACTTCTTTTTCGTTGTCATCAAGTTCTACGGTACGAGCAGATTTTCCAGCCATTAATGCTTCTTTAAACTTGTCCATTACTTCAACAAGTTTTGCAGCTTCTTTATCTTTTGAAGTTTTTGCTATTTTTTCTGTTTTGGCATATCGTTGTTCAATGGTTTCGAGATCTTTGATTTGAAGTTCTGTATCAATAATTTCTTTATCTCTGACAGGATTTACCGAACCATCAACGTGTGTAACATTTTCGTCGTCGAAACATCTCAAAACATGAATAATTGCATCTGTTTCTCTAATGTTTGCCAAAAATTTATTTCCTAAACCTTCGCCTTTACTAGCTCCTTTTACTAATCCTGCAATATCAACTATTTCTACAGTAGCAGGAACAACTTGTGCTGGATGGTCAATTTTTTCAAGTTCTATTAATCGATCATCTGGAACAGATACTACACCTACATTTGGCTCTATGGTGCAAAATGGAAAATTTGCAGCTTGTGCTTTTGCACTTGATAAACAATTGAATAGTGTTGACTTGCCAACATTAGGAAGTCCTACAATTCCACATTGAAGTCCCATTGTTTTTTATATTTTTATTTTATTTATTTACTTTTTCTGCTAATAATGCTTCTTGTTTTTTATTATTATCCAAATAATATTTTACAATATAACCTAATGTTGCTAATATTATTAAGATTGAAGCTATGGCTGAAATTATAGAACCTACTTTTACAGAAGTTGGGTCAAATTTAAATTCAATAGTATGTTGTCCACTAGGAACTGCCATTGCTCTAAATATATAGTCAGCACAGATGTGGTCTACAGGTTTGCCGTCTAAATATGCTTGCCAACCTTTTGGATAATATATTTCTGAGAATACTGCAATTTTGTCTCTAAATGCCAAACAATTATATTTTAAATAGTTTGGTTTGTATTCTGCCAAAACTATTGCACTACTATCCTCTGCCGAAATTTGATCTTTGGGCAATTGTGATATATAATCTTTAAACAAGTTTTTGTTGATTACTGCTGTTAATAATGGATCTACTTTTTTAAGATTTCCTATTTCTTGATCAGCATTTTCTACTAAATCATATTTGTTAACAAACCAAGCATTGCCATAAGCATTCATATTTACTACTGGCATTTGTTGTGGATTGGTGATAATAAATTTAGTATTCAACATATTTAATGTTTCATTACTTGCTAAAAATGTATTTAATTGTTCTGGACTATTTTGTGCAAAATATTGGGCTGTGTTTACTACTGGTGCTAATATTGTATCAATAAATTCTTGATAACGACGCATTTTTGCACCATGATAACCTCCAATTGTTTTGTGGAAATATGGTGTTACACCATCGTTAAATACATTTTTGGTTAAATCTAATACTCTAAAATTAGGATCTTTATCAGCTTTTATAAATTTATCGGCTGGTGTTGGATTAAATACTTGTGTTTCTGATTGTGTAGTATAATCTTTTGGTCCTAAATATCTGTAATCTACAACCCATAAGTCACAAATTATTAAACCTCCTATTGCTATAAACAAGAATTTTTCTTTCATTTTTGAAGAACAGAAGAAAAATATTACACCTGCTGCTAATAAGATAAACCACATTGAACGCATTGCATCAGAACGTAAAACTGCTTTACGTGCTGATATCAACCCATCTTGAAATTGTTGATATATTTGTGATTGTTGATCTCCTTTGGAAATTTGGTCGGTAAAATATGCAGATTCTTGATTTGATAATAATGATTCATTTCCTGGGAATATGCAAAATACCAAACATAAACCTGCTGTTATTGCTAATGAACAAATAAATTCTGTTTTTTTGGTTTTGATAAAATCTGGATTGTCTGATATTTCTTTTAATGCCATCATGGCCAAGAATGGTATACTAAATTGAGCCATTACTAATGCCATAGATACAGAACGGAATTTATTGTACATTGGAACATAATCAAATATAAAATCAGTTATTATTCCAAAGTTTTTACCCCAAGAGAATATCAATGAAACTAATGTTATTGCCAACAACCACCATTTTGCTGGATTTTTTACAATAAACATTCCTAATACAAACAAGAAAAATATAATTGCTCCTACATAAACTGGTCCTGAGGTGAAAGGTTGATCTCCCCAATAGTGATTTGAACTTAAAATATTTTGTGCTAATTCATTGTCTTTAACTGCTTTAACAGCATTTTCGTCTGATTGTAAATAACCAGAAGCGCCTCCTTTAAAATCTGGTATAAACAAGTTGAAACTTTCTGAAACTCCATAACTCCAAGCTAAAGCATAATCTTTGTCTAAGCCTGAACTATTTTGTTTTGATGTTAATTCACTTTGGCTACGTGTTGAATATTTGCTATATTCCCAAGTGGTCCATAAGTTGGTGATATTTGGTAAAACTGCAAACACACATGCTATGGCTGCTACAGCACAACATTTTCCAAATTCTGGCATTAGTTTTTCTTTGTATGCCATTACACATTTATATATTACATAAAATAAACAGATAAAAGCTAAATAATATAATATTTGTGTGTGATTACAAGAAATTTCGATTCCTAAAGAAAATGCAGTGATAATTCCTCCTAAAAGATATTTCTTTTTAAATATATAAATTAAACCTGCAACAACTGGCGCCATATAAGCTATAGCATAACATTTTGTGATATGTCCTGCTGCTATTATTATTATATTATAACTACTTAATGCAAAAGCAAATGCTCCTATTATTGCTATTGAACGTTTAAAATCTAAACTAGATAGTAAAAAATAAAATCCTAATAAGTAAATAAAAAAGATTGCCATTGTTGTATATGGCAAAAACAAACGTAATACACGTTGCAATGTTAGATGAATATTAAAAGAGTCAGGACTTTTAATTTGATATGCAGGCATTCCTCCAAACATAGAATTTGACCAAGAAGAACTTTCGCCAGTTGAATTTTCAAAATCTACAAGTTCTTTTGACATACCTTCTGCATGAACATTATCTCCTTGTATTAATCCTTGTCCATCTAATATTGGGAAAAAATAAATGGCACTTACCACTATAAATACTACAACAACCAATAAATGAGGTAGTATTCCTTTTAATTTGTCTTTCATAATTTAAATAAATGTAAAATAAATCGCTATGATATTAGCATAACTTTAACACCGCGAAAGTAAAAAAAATTATTTAAGATTAAAAAATTAATAATTAAGTTTTAAGTGTTGTTGTAATGTTTTTTTGAATTATATAATTTATATAGTCAACATTCTATAACAGAACAAATTTTATTATGTAATAATAATATTTGAAAACAATATGCGTTGATATATCGAAAAAATTGCTCATTGTTAATTGGTTCAATGGTGAGTATTTAATATTTTGAACCTAACTAATTATTATTTGTATGAAAAAAATTTTTATATTTTTAGTATGTTTCGCGTGTATGTTTGCAATATCATGTGAAGAAGATGCTACTGAAGATCCAGATCCAATTTCCAATAATGGAAATGATGATTCAAAAGATGACGATTCAAAGGATGATGATTCAAAGGATGATGATTCGAAAGACGACGACTCAAAAGACGATGATTCAAAAGATGATGATTCAAAAGATGACTCTAAAAAAGATAATCCTGAATTGGTAAAATTCTATGAAAGTCTTCTAGGTGTTAAAGTCATTTATAATGCAGAAGATTTCGAAAAAATGTTGTCATTAATACCTACAGGTATTTATGTATTTGATGATATTGACGATGATGATGATGAATTAAACGATGTTATTGCCAAAGGTAGCGATGGTAGTATATTTATTACCACCAACAAAGATATGAATTCAAAATCAAAATTTATTGGTTCTTCTTTGTATGTTGATACTTATGCTGTAAATGGTGAAAGTTCTTCATTTTGGTTATATAATGATTGTTATCCCAACGAAGATCCAGCTCCATCTCATCATGAATTTGAATATAAATCTCGTGAAGCTCTACTCGCTAATGGAGGTGCTGATAATAGTATTTTGTCTAGAATTTATGAACAATTATTCAAATATTTCTTCCATACAGATGGGTTATTGGGAAAATATACTACAAATGCTTATAAATTGTTGAGCGAAGAAACTGAACTACATGGCGTTGCTTGTACTCATTATTCAGTAAAAATATTAGACAAATCAGCATACGTATTATTATTGAATAATTCAGTAGAAATTCCAGATATTATTCAAGAATTTTGGCTAACAGAAACTGGTGCATGTATTCAAAAAAGTGAATGGAGTGCTGGCTTTGGTACTTCTGGTTTTACACTAGTTGATTATAACGAAACAGGTGATTTCAAAAATACTTATTCAAATCTTTGTGAAAAATATAATGTTTATGGACGTGTAGATTTTGATAAAACCTTACGCTCTCATAAAGTATATGATAATGTATGGTTAGATGACGAATATCCTGATATTTTAAATGCTTATTTGATAAAATATGAAAATGAAAAAACATCATTTGAAGTAAATCGTCGTGCATGGCCTCAAGCCAATTGTGTAACAAGCGTGATTATAGAAGCAAACACTGCATCATACGATGAAGCTTTAGAATATGTAGCTAAAGTTAAAGATTTAAATCTTTGTACAGTTACCGATGATGCAGCTGTAAATACTAGTCTTTTGACTATGATAAAATATGAAGCAAGCAATTGGGATTGTACACCGGAAGCTGAGTTTGGGGAAACAGTTTGTTATCCTGCTTATGAAATTACTTATCAAGAATTACTTGGAAAAAGTTTTACAATTTCATTTGATTGGGCTCGAGTAACGACTGTTAAATAAATAATTTAAGAAACTCACAGTTTATAATAGCTGTGGGTTTCTTTTTAAACTAATACTATTATGAAACAATTATTTTACTTAATAATATTCATTACTTGCATGTTTGTAACATCATGTAATGAAGAAGATGTTGTTGTAGACGATAATTTGCCAAATATTAGTGCTAATGATAAAGATAATAAATCTAACAACACACCTGAAGACAATAATAAAGATAACAACTCCGAAGACAATAATAAAGATAATAACAGCAATTCAGGAGACGATAATAAAGACAACAATAACTCCGAAGACAATAATAAAGATAATAACAATAACTCCGAAGACAATAATAAAGATAATAACAATAATTCTAGAGACGATAATAAAGACAACAATAACAACAATTCTGGAGACGATAATAAAGACAACAATAACAATAATTCTAGAGACGATAATAAAGACAACAATAACAACAATTCTGGAGACGATAATAAAGACAACAATAATTCTGGAGACGATAATAAAGACAATAACAACAATTCTGGAGATAATAATAACAACTCTGGAGATAACAACAACAATTCTGGAGACAATAATAAAGATAACAATAACTCTGATAATCAAGAAGAAAAAATACCACAAGAAATACTTAATGCTTTTGATTATTTAAATAAAGTAAGAAACAATCCTCAAGAATATTCAAAAGAAGTAGGAGTTGAATTAACTGCAAAACCAATAAAATCATTAAATTGGAACGATATTTTATACAAAGTAGCGCAACGAAAAGCCGAAGATATGGCTACACGAAATTATTTTGACCATGTTGATCCTGAGGGTTATGGAATGAATTATTATATCAATGAAGGTGGTTATAAACTAAGAGCAAGTTTTTTAGACCCAAAATCAAATAATTATTTTGAGTCGTTGGCAGCAGGTTATTCTACTGGTAAAAAAACTATCATTCAATTACTTTATGATAAAGGTGCTAACGATGAAAATGCAGGTCATCGTCAACATTTGTTAGGTTTGCAAGATTTTTGGGCAAATTGTTATGATATTGGTATTGGTATGGCTTATAATCCAAATTCTACATACAAATATTATTGGTGTATATTAATTGCCAAACATGACTTTTAAGGTATAGTTATATAGTTAACTATTTATTAAAATCAATATAAAAGGTAGTACTTTTATTAATATACTAAATATCAATATATTAATAAAAGATATTACCTTTTATTAGACAAACTCGCTAAGACACAATATAAAATTATTGCTGTCCGAGATAATTTCTAAAAACACAATACAACGGCTCTACAAATATTTGTAGAGCCGTTTTTAATTTTTCATACGGATTTTGTAAATATAAATTTTATTTTTAGCTGAATGGCGAAAATTTTTGTAACTTCTTCGGAAAATACATTCTCTGGATTTATCAATAATTTTTTCAATTCTATAAATAATCATTATATTTACTAAGTTACAACCAATCAACTCATGGACATCTCAGAATATCGCACAAAAGGTGTTGATAGAGTTTTATCTAACTATTATCACAGAAAATTAGACTCAACTGCTAATTTTCAAATTCAATTTATAACTAAATGTATAAAAAACGAGAAGTAAAAAAAACACCTCTCGTTTTTTATTTTGTAAATACTCGCAAAAAATTTTATATTTGCAAAACAAAAATTCTTAATTAGCAAAATGTCATGGCAAAAATAGCAAATCCGATATATGATACCGTTTTTAAGTATTTGGTAGAAGACAACAAAGCAGCCAAATTTTTATTAAGTGCAATGTTAGGTACAGAAATCTATGAACTAGAAATGCGTCAACATGAATATGTTCAGAAACTTAAAGACGATTTAAAATTAATGCGAATAGATTTTGGTGCAAAAATAAAAGACCAAGATGGTAATTATCAAATTGTTACAATAGAACTTCAAAAAGCAAGATTAGAAGGCGATGTACTCAGATTTCGTCAATATCTAGCATCACAATATAAAGACGAAAAAAATATAATTGAAACCAATGGACGTTCTCATGCCATTCCAATAGTTTCGATTTACATATTAGGTTATCCTTGTTGTAATATAGAAGAACCAGTAATATACGAAGTTCCAGAGTTTTATAATGCAGAAAACCAAAAAATAACAGATGTAAAAAGTGAATTTATATTTGGACTAATACATAAAATGATAATAGTTCAAATTCCATATTTACGCAAAAAAGTTAAAACTCGAGTAGAACAATTATTATCAATATTTGATCAAAATTATAAAGTAACAAGTGATACAAAATATCCACGCGTATTAGACGTACCCGAAAACGAAGATGATAAACAATATAATTATTTAGTACGCAGATTAATAAAAGCAAATTCAGAAGAAGAAATAGTAACATCAATGGAAGTAGAAGATCAAATATATTATGAATTTGATTTATGGGAAAAACGAGTTAATTATCAACAAGAACAACTCGATAAAGCAAAAGAACAATTAGTAGAACAAAAAAATAAATTAGTTGAACAAAAAAATCTTTTATTAATAAAAGATAATCAATTAGTTGAAAAAGATAAAAAAATGGCCAAAAAACTATTGTCATTAGGCAATAGTTTAGAAGAAATATCAGAATTTTTATCAATAGATATTCAAAAAGTTAAAGAATATTTGAAGTGATATTAAAATAGATAATTTTTCCAAAAATCTAAACTATGTCTATCTCAGAATATCGTGCAATAGGTAGCAAAAAAGTTTTTCTAAACACATTAGCTTTCACAGCAACAAACAAACCTGATACAAATTATATTTATGCGTATGACAAAGACGGAGTTA
>JAKSUC010000028.1 GCA_024413595.1 Bacteroidales bacterium | reverse complement strand
ATTGATATATCATAATAATTAAAATATATGAAAATGAATTATAATTTATTATTCTATTTAACATAATGTTGTTTTTTATAATATTTTGTATTTAAAATAGGGGAGATGTATTAATTTTATTTCAATCAATTTTATATTTACTACTTACTAAAAAAACAGAATTAGTCATTAAAAAAAATGATAATTTCATATTTCGCCATTTTTAATGGATTTAAAAAGAGATCCTTTCTATTTAACATAATATTATAGAATAACTCAAAATCCTTTAGATATTTTTTTTCAAACTATATAGATGTAGGATTAACCAGTTTCATTTCAAGATATAATAATGCTTTTTTTTAATTTTATAATGAATCAATATTATTGAATTTATATTTATATTAAAACTATTTGTTTGAAATTCAATTTATTAAACAATTCTATTTAACATAATATCAATTATCGGATTTTTATACGATAATTTTAAGTTCATTTTTTATTTTATTTTTTATCGTGTATTTTATTAATCTTTAATTTGTTTTATATAAAAAAAGAGACGTTTGTAAAACAAACGTCTCTCCTTTTAGTTATTTTTAGAATTATTGACCTAATTCTTCTAATCTTTGTTTCATTGCTTTTGATTTATCATATTCTCCCAATTTTGTATAAAGCATTCTTAAATTAGTAAGAACATTTACATTATTTGGTTGAATTTCAAGTGCTTTTTCAAAATATTCAGCTGATTTTTTAAATGCTTCTTTTTGTTCAGCTATTTTTACGGCTGCTTTTGAACCATCTTTATCTTCTGAAAATGGAATCAAGTTTGCTTCTTGACCTGCCATATCTGATTTGTCATAATAAACAATTCCTAAAGAAAAGTAGGCGTCAAAATATTTTGGGTCTTTTGCAAGAATATCGTTGTATGTTTGGTCAGCTTTTGACATAAATACATTATATTGTTCTTTTATTTCTGCTGCTTCTTGCTTTTTAGCATTTTCTTCGGCTGTAAGTCTATCATTTTCTGATTTATTATTTCTATTTTTGAAAGCCAATTTTTTAAGAGAATCTGCTTGGTTTCTTGTTGCTAAATAATTGTCTTTTAATTTTGTGTAGTTTTCTACATAAATGCTACCTTTTACTCCAAATACGCTTAAATTGTCTGGATATTTTTCAATAGCTTTATTTAGATAAGTTTCTGCTTTGTCAAATTCTTTTTGTGATGTATAATAATTAATTACATCATATAATAAACTTTCTTCTTGTGGATATTTTTCATAAGCATTTTGAATAATTTTTAATGCTTCATCTGATTTTCCTTCATCCATTCTAATTTGGAAAATATAGTGATAACATTTACCAATTTCGTAGTTTAAATTGATACTTTCATTAAACATTTTTTCAGCTTTTGATTTATCACCTGCTTGAAACGAAGATAAACCACCGTAAAATGCTATCATACCTTCAATTTTAGCAGTATCGTTAGCTGCTTTTGGAAAATCTGACAATGCTAATGCACTTTCAAAATCAGTAGCTGCTTCGTTATATTTTCCTAAGAAATATTTATTAATACCATTATTTGTGTATGCTAAACGAATATTTCTAATTGCTTCAACTGTAGTTTTTTTGCTTTTAAAACTACCTTTAGTATCTAATTCACATGCTTTTCTATAAGATTTTACTGCATTTCCTAAAGCATCTTTGTCTGCTGGATATGTTTCTTCCCAAAATTGTACTTGATTATTTTGTACATAAATGTTAATTGTTGGATATACCCAAATTTCGTATTGATCAGATTGCTTTTTTTCAGCTGGTGCACCTACTAATACTTCCAAATTGTTAACATCCATAATATTAGAAGATTTTGCTGCTTGCATTCCTGCTGAAATTCCTTTTGTGTTTACTGATGCAGCTTCCATAAATAATTTACCTCTACTTTCCCAAGCTGCAACTTTTGCTGCATTTTTAGGATTTTCAATATCAGTATTATTTTTTTCTATTTTTGCTTTTACTGCGTCAACATTGTTTTTCATGTTGGCTGCTGATGCTCCATTAATGTTCTGAGAAAATGCAGAACTCATGGCAATTGCAATTGTACTAAGTGTTAAAAATAATTTTTTCATTTTTGTAAAATTATATGAATAATGTACTATTTATTTTTTATTGTTCTTGATTTTCTGTATCTTCTGATGTAGTTTGTTCTTGATTTGTATTCTCAATATTTTCTACATTTTCAGATGTTTCTATATTTTCTGAATTTTCTTCTTCATCTTCTCCTCCTGGAACAACAGCTATTGAGGCAATTGAGTCTTTTTTGCCAATATTTATCAATTTTACTCCTTGTGTTGCTCTTGAAGAGGTTGGTATTGTGCTAACTTTCAATCTGATAGCAATTCCTGATTTGTTTATAATCATTAAATCGTCATCGTTTGTAACTTTATCAATTGCTATTAATTGACCTGTTTTATCTGTTACATTTATTGTTTTAACACCTTTACCTCCACGTCCTGTTATTCTATATTCTTCTAAATTTGAACGTTTACCGTATCCATTTTCAGAAACAACAAGAATATTTTCTTCTGTATTTGTTTCATCAGCGATAACCATACCTATTGCTTGATCGTTTTCTGCTAAGTTAACGCCTTTTACTCCAGATGCAGTTCTTCCCATTGGACGTACATCGGTTTCTTTAAATCTAATAGCTTTTCCGCCTTTAACACCAATAATGATATCATTATTTCCATTAGTAAGTTTTGCCTCTAACAAAGCATCACCTTCACGAACGTTGATAGCATTGATACCATTTGCTCGTGGACGTGAATATTCTTCTAATGTTGTTTTCTTTATGATACCATTCTTTGTACAGAGTACAATAAAATTGTTTTTTATGTATTCTTCGTTGGTAAGTGTTTTAACATTAATGTATGCTTTAACGCTGTCGTCGCTTTCAATATTAAGAACGTTTTGAATTGCGCGTCCTTTTGATGTTTTTGTTCCTTCAGGAATTTCGTATACTTTAAGCCAGAAACATTTTCCTTTTTCGGTAAAGAACAACATTGTGTTGTGGTTGGTTGCACTAAATATGTGACGTATAAAGTCTTCGTCACGTGTTGTACTTCCTTTTGAACCACGACCGCCTCTATTTTGAGTTTTGAATTCTGCTAGTGGTGTACGTTTAATGTATCCTAAATTTGAAATTGTAATAACTACGTCTTCGTCAGCGTAAAAATCTTCTGGATTAAAGTCTTCTGAAGCTGTATATTCTATAGTTGTTTTACGTTCATCGTGATATTTTTCTTTTACTTCAAGCAATTCATTTTTAATAACTTCCATTTGTTTATCGCGATTAGAGAGTACTTCGTTTAAGAAATTAATATATTTCATAATTTCTTCGTATTCACTCTTAATTTTATCGCGTTCCAAACCTGTGAGTTGTTGAAGACGCATTTCAAGAATAGCACGTGCTTGAGCTTCAGAAAGTCCAAATTTTTGCATCAAACCTTCTCGTGCAATATCTCTATTAGCTGATGTTCTAATTAAATTGATTACTGCGTCTAAATTATCAAGTGCAATCAATAATCCTTCTAAAATATGAGCTCGTTTTTGTGCTTGTTCAAGTTCATATTTTGAACGACGAATTATTACGTCGTGACGATGTTCAACAAAACATTCAATTAATTGTTTTAAATTGAGTAATTGTGGACGACCTTTTACTAAGGCAATGTTGTTTACATTAAATGTTGTTTGTAATTGTGTTAATTTAAATAATTTATTAACAACTACATTTGGAATTGCTCCATTTTTTAAGGTAACGACAATACGCATACCGTTTCTGTCTGACTCATCGTTTGCATGAACTATGTCGTCAATTTTCTTTTCATTAACAAGATCGGCTATGTGTTTTATTTGCTCTGCCTTATTGACTAAATATGGAATTTCTTCAAAAATAATTTGAGGTTTTCCTGAATGTGAAGTTTCAATATGATATTTAGAACGAATAACAATTCTTCCTCTACCTGTTAAATATGCGTCTTTAACACCTTGATAACCATAAATTTGTCCTCCGGTAGGGAAGTCGGGGGCTTTGATAATTTTTATTAACTCATCTATAGTAATATCATTATTATCGATGTAAGCTACAATTGCATCAATAGTGTCTGTTAAATTATGTGGTGCCATATTTGTTGCCATACCTACAGCAATACCAGATGCTCCATTTACAAGCAACATTGGAATACGAGTTGGTAAAACAACAGGTTCTTTTAATGACTCATCAAAGTTTGGCATAAAGTCTACAGCATCTTTGTCTAAGTCTATTAAAGTATCTTCTGCTATTTTTTTGAGTCTTGCTTCGGTATAACGCATTGCAGCAGGACTATCACCGTCAACTGAACCAAAGTTTCCTTGTCCATCAACAAGAGGATATCGCATAATCCAATTTTGGGCAAGACGAACCATTGTTAAATATACTGAAGAGTCGCCATGTGGGTGAAATTTACCCATAACTTCACCAACAATTCTTGCTGATTTTTTAGTAGGTTTGTTTGCAAATACGCCCATTTCGTTCATTCCAAACAAAACACGACGATGAACAGGTTTTAATCCATCTCGTACGTCGGGTAGGGCACGCGATACTATTACTGACATTGAATAGTCAATGTAAGCAGATCGCATCTCTTTATCAATGTTTACTTTAACGATTTTTTCGTTTGTATCTGACATAATTTAAAATAATTTACTATTTTAATTATAGTTGAGAAATCTCTCTCAACTATGGTTTTAACTAATTTTGCAAATGTAACAATTTTTATTTGATTTTATTAATAAAAATCACATTTTGATTGCTTTATTTTCATTTTTTTGTTTTTTTGTTGTTGATTTCCAATAATTTTCATTGTTTTTTAGTTCAAAATATTGATTTTCATCGTTTTATTAAATTTTTAACATTATTTAACATTTAAAATCTTTAATTATTTAATTTTTGCTAGATGTTATAATTTTATATTAATTTATTTATATGTATTATATTTAATGATAATATGAAAATAATTGCTAAAATATTTGGAAATGTCATAAATATTTATTATATTTGATATAATATTTTAAACAACAATAATTTATAAACATTAAATTTTAAGAAAATGAGAACAAATAATTATTTATTTAAAAACAAAAGCGTAGTTCTTTTGATTGGCGTTAGTCAATATGAGGATAAATCAATTCCTAATATTCCTAATGTAGAAAGTAATATTAATCAAATGAAAAGAATTTTTGTTGATACTAATTTAATTGGTGTTAATGAAAAAAATTTGATTGTATCGTTTAACGAAAATGCTTTGAATATCAAAAAACATATTACAGACGCTTGCAACAAGGCTAATTCTAGTGATTATACTTTGTTTGTGTATTTTACTGGTCATGGTTTGATGAGTACTCAAGACTTGAATGTTTATCTTGCAGGTTCTGATACATCTGAAAAATATTTGAAAGAAAGTGGTATTTCTATTAAATATTTAAAAGATACTATTTTGAATTGTTATGCTGGTAAAAAAATTCTTGTTCTTGATGCTTGTCATAGTGGTCAAATTCATAAGGCTATGGGCGACTCGTATTCATTGTTTAAAAACTTTGATGGTGTTCACATTGTTTCTTCTACTTCGGAAGATGAATGTGCTTATTATCCTAAAAAGCATATTGGTGTTCCTACTTATTTTACTAATGCTTTGATTTCGCGTATTAAAGATGGTATGAATAATAGTTCTACCTATTTAACTCTTAGTGAAATTGTTGAAAGTATTAAAGATGAGTTTTGTGATTTAGGTTTGCCTTTGCCTATTCAGTCAATTGATAATGAGGTTGTTGATGTTCCTTTTGTGAAAAACGTTTATAATACAAATGTTTCTATCGATTTTGAACAAGTAGATAATATTGAAGTTATTGATAAACAATTATCTGAAATTGAAACTGAATGGAATTTGACTTTGGCAAAAAATGATGCTTATTCTTATTTTAATTTTATTCAAAAGTTTCCTAAATGTCGTTATAGTAAGATGGCTGAACTTAAACTTTATGAAACTGAAGAAAATGAAAAATGGGTTGATGCTGAAAATCAAGATACTATTTCTGCTTATTTAAATTATGTGAAATCTTATCCTAATGGTAAATACATAATTAATGCAAGAAAAAGAATTGTTAAACTTTCAAAAACTTACAGCAAAAAATCAGTTTTTAATACAGAAAAATTGTATTTGTTTGCAAGTATAGTTACAGCTGGAGTTTTTGCCTTTTTGTATTTCTTTTGTTAGTTTTTTAATTATCTTGATGTTGTGAAGTTAAGGTGAAAACAATTTAGTTTTCACCTTTTTTTATATTTTTGAATAATCTCTTTCTCCAAAAATAGAAGAACCTATTCGAATAATTGTGCTTCCGTTTTTTATTGCTATTTTGTAATCTCCTGACATTCCCATAGAAATTTGGTTAAACTCCTCTCCTACTTTATAATTTGCTTTTATATTGTTGAATAATGAGTTAACATTTCCAAATTCTTTGTCAATTTCGTTGATATCTTCGGTATTTGTTGCCATTCCCATTAATCCTCTTATTTTTATGTTTTTAAGATTTTCAAAAGCATTTTGTTGAAATAAATTTATAATTTCTTGTTGTGAAAATCCAAATTTTGTTTCTTCGTTTGCTACTTTTAATTGTAAAAGACAATTTATAATTCTGTTGTTTTTTTCGGCGTGTTTGTTGATTTCTATTAAAAGTTTATAACTATCCACACTGTGTATCATAAAGATAAAAGGCACTATATATTTTACTTTGTTTGTTTGTAAATGTCCAATCATGTGCCAATTTATATCTTTAGGTAAATTGTTATATTTTGAAGTTAATTCTTGTACTTTGTTTTCGCCAAAATCTCGTTGTCCAATTTGATAAAGATTTAGTATGTCTTGTTCTGGTTTTGTTTTTGAAACAGCAAGTAATAAAACATCATTTGGAATGGTGTTTTTTATGTTATAAAAGTTGTTGAGATTTTCCATTTTTTTATTATGATTTTTAATGCTAATTTATAGCTTGTTAAAGTAATACTTTAAGTGAAATGATAATTAATTATTATGAAAACAAAATATGATATAATCAATTATAATCCCCCTCCCCCACTCCCCTATCGGTGTTTTAAGGGATTTTAATTTCTTTGTAACTGATTGATTATTAATAATTTATTGTAATTATTCAAAAAACTCATCATCAAAAGATAATGGTAATAAGTCTTTGATACTGTTGATGATAAAACATTTATTTTTGCCTGCAAGAATAATTTTTATTGGTGACGCGAAACGTTTTTCTGTTTCAAGAATTACTTGTCGGCAAGCACCACATGGAGTGATTGGATTTTTAACTATTTCACCTTCATATTTTGCAGAAATGGCAAGAGTTAAAATTTTGTTATTTGGGTATAAAGAATTAGCGTAAAATATTGTAGTTCTTTCTGCACATAATCCAGAAGGATAAGCTGCGTTTTCTTGATTTGTTCCATTTAAGATAATTCCATTATCTAAAAGCACAACAGCAGAAACACTAAATTTTGAATATGGAGCATAAGCATGATCTAAAAAATTTTCTGCTGATTTAACTAATTCTTTATCTTTTGGATCTAATTCTTCATTAGAACATTCTATTATTTCAGAAGTTATATTGATTTTTTTCATAATCTGAAGTATTACTTTAAGTTTTAAATTATTAAACGAATAAAATATAAATCTGTTAATGAATGAATATGAAAAAATTTAGTTGTTAAAAAAAAATGCCACAGAAAAATCTGTGACATTTTTATTATAACGAAATAAAAATATGTCCTATTTCTTTAAAGCTTCAAGCATTTTTTTGCCTAAATCAGCAGGTGATTCTGCAACAGTAATGCCACATTCTCTCATTATTTGCATTTTAGCAGCAGCAGTATCAGCTTTACCACCAATGATAGCACCAGCGTGTCCCATACGTCTGCCTTTAGGAGCTGTTTGACCTGCAATAAAACCAACAACAGGTTTTGTTCCATTTTCTTTAATCCAATAAGCAGCGTCTGTTTCCATAGAACCACCGATTTCACCAATCATGATGATACCTTCGGTTTCTGGGTCAGCCATGAATAATTTAACAGCATCAAGAGTTGTAGTACCAATAATAGGGTCACCACCAATACCAATAGCTGTAGTTTGACCTAGTCCTGCTTTTGTAACTTGGTCTACAGCTTCGTAAGTTAATGTACCAGAACGAGAAACAATTCCGATGTGACCTTTTTGGAAAATAAAACCAGGCATAATACCGATTTTAGCTTCGCCAACTGTAAGAATTCCAGGACAATTAGGACCAATTAATCTACAATCTTTATCTTTAAGGAATTCTTTAACTTTCACCATGTCTTGAGTAGGAATTCCTTCTGTAATACAAACAATAACTTTGATTCCAGATTCAGCAGCTTCCATAATAGAGTCTGCAGCAAATGCAGGCGGTACAAAAATACAACTTACGTTAGCACCTGTTTTTTCAACAGCTTCTTTAACAGTGTTGAATACCGGTCTATCAAGATGAGTCTGTCCACCTTTACCAGGAGTTACACCACCTACAACATTAGTTCCGTATTCTATCATTTGTCCAGCGTGAAAAGTTCCTTCACTGCCAGTAAAGCCTTGTACTATGACTTTAGAATCTTTGTTAACCAGTATACTCATTTTAAAATGTAATATGATTTAATTTTACGCCTCAAATTTACTCTAAAAAATAATTAGAACAAAATTTATCTTAATGTTTTTTCTAAAATGCGAAAAACACTAATGAATATTTGAAATATATTTGTATTTTTTTAGTTTTGTAACTTATTTTAAAAACTTTTGTATAAATAAAAAAAGGATTAAATTTTGCGTATAATAATAAGGTGTAAGATTTAATTTTGATGCTAGGATTTCAATAACAAAATTATATGAACGAATCAATTCTTAAGGCTCTAATGCAGATGTTTGCTATTGTTGCAACGGTAAATAGTGAAGGAGTGTCGGCAGATGCTCGAAAAATTGTTGAGTCTTATTTAAAATTACAACTTAGTCAGCCCCTTGTAGATTCTTATCTTGCGTTGTTTGATAAGTATTTAGAAGAACAAAGTGGTAGTGTTAGAAAACATACAGATGCTACACAATCGAAAAGGAATTCTCGAAATTCGGTTAAAGTATTAAAAATTTGTAATGAAATAAATGAAGCATTACAGCAATATGATAAGATAATTGTTGTTATTCGTTTGTTGGAATTTGTTAGTAGTTCTGTTACAGATAAAGAACTTGATTTTATTGATACAGTTGCCGACACATTTAATATTCCAATTCAAGAATATAATGATTTAAAATCTTTTGTGTTATTTTCTGTTGAAAAAATAGAGGATAAAACACAATTGATGATTTATAGTTCACAAGAAAGATTTACTGAGAATTATGATTCTGCAAAAAAAGTTTATGAAAAAAATTTACGAGGACATTTAAATATTTTTAGGATAAAAAGTACAAATTTAACTTTTCTAAAATATAAAGGAGAGGATGATTTGTATTTAAATAGTTCACCAATAGTTTCGGGACGTACATATTTATTTGGCAATGGGGCTGTTGTAAAAAGTCCTAAAATAAATCCTATATATTATAGTGATGTTGTAGGAAAATTTATTCAATCTGAGCAAAGTGCAAAAATAGTATTTAGAGCCAAAGATATAGAATTTCATTATGCAAATAGTGATAACGGAATTCATAAATTTTCATTTTATGAAGAGTCTGGAAATTTAATAGGTATAATGGGAGGAAGTGGTGTTGGTAAATCAACATTATTGAATTTATTAATAGGAAATTATCCATTAAAAGGAGGAAAAATTACTATAAATGGATATGATTTTACAGCGGGTCATGATTATCTTAAAGGTGTAATAGGTTATGTTCCTCAAGATGATTTACTTATGGAGGAACTTACTGTTTTTCAAAATTTATATTTTAATGCGAAATTGTGTTTTAGTCATTATCCAGAAAATATGATAGTTAAAACAGTGAATAAGATCCTATTAGAGATGGATTTGCTTGAAATTAAAGATTTAAAAGTTGGAG
Source organism: Bacteroidales bacterium (assembly GCA_024413595.1). Taxonomy (GTDB): domain Bacteria; phylum Bacteroidota; class Bacteroidia; order Bacteroidales; family UBA3824; genus UBA3824. Next base: position 31,093 of record JAKSUC010000028.1, on the reverse strand, counting down.
ATCCTTTAAATAAATTTATAAGTGGAGGTCAACGAAAACGACTTAATATTGCATTAGAATTAATAAGAGAGCCATCAGTTTTGATAGTAGATGAACCTACTTCAGGATTGTCGTCAGCAGATTCTGAAATGGTTATGACTCTTTTAAAAGAACAAACCATTAAGGGAAAACTAGTTATAGTAAATATTCATCAACCTAGTTCAGACATTTTTAAAATGTTTGATAAAATATTAGTGATGGATCGTGGAGGATATCCTGCATATTATGGAAATCCACTTGATGCAATAATGTATTTTAAAAAGGCTTGTAATAATGTATCAGCAAATGAAAGTGAATGTCCTGTTTGTGGAAATGTAAATCCAGAGCAAGTATTGGAAATGCTTGAAGCAAAGTGTGTTAATGAATATGGAAAATTAACACGAAATAGAAAAATATCACCTAAAGAGTGGTATGGATTGTATAATGAAAATATAGCCCCAAAAGTTGAAGAACGAGGGAATAATATGTTGAATAAGCAAACCCAATTGCCAGATAGTGATTTTCATGTACCAGGATTGTTTTCTCAATTTAAAATATTTGTACAAAGAAATATATTGTCAAAATTGGCAGATCGTCAATATTTATTAATAAATCTGTTAGAATCACCATTGTTGGCATTTTTATTAGCTTTTTTTGTTAAATATTTTAGTGGAACAACAAATGAACCAGGAACTTATATATTTGCCAATAATGAAAATATACCAGCATATATATTTATATGTGTTATATGTGCAATGTTTATAGGATTGACAGTAAGTGCCGAAGAGATAATACGAGATTTGAAGATATTAAAACGAGAACGTTTTTTAAATTTGAGTTGGTCTAGTTATATAAATTCAAAAGTTGCAGTATTATTTGGAATATCAGCAATTCAAACATTATCATTTGCATTGGTAGGAAATTTTGTATTAGAAATAAAAGGCTTAAACTTTCAATATTGGATAATATTGTTTTCAGTATCAGCTTTAGCCAATATGATAGGATTAAATATCTCATCGGGATTAAAAAGTGTAGTGAATATTTATATAACTATACCTTTTATAATTGTACCACAATTATTATTTAGTGGAGTATTAGTAAATTTTGGTAAAATGCACAAATGTGTAGCCTCTTCAGAATATGTACCAATGGTAGGCGACGCAATGCCAACACGTTGGGCTTTTGAAGCTTTGGCATTGTCGCAATTTAGAGATAATGAATATTTTAAAAACTTTTATAAAGTTGAACAAGAAATATCTAGAAACAATTATATGTCGATATTTTTGATACCAAATTTGGAAGGTCGTATAAATTCAATAAAAAAATCTTTAAAAATGGGAGAAGAACCACAAAAATTAAAAGATAAAATAAATATTGTTTATACAATGGTTTCTGAAATGACAACAATGTCAGGTGAAAAATTTGATAAAATAAATGATATAAGTGTAGAAAAGTTTAATGATAATGTTGCATATTATTTAAACATTTTTTTGGACAAAGTTAAATCAGAATGTGAAGATAATCAATATAATGCTAATATAATGCGAGATAAAATATTTGCAGAAATGGTTGAGAAATATGGTGGTAGAGAAAAAATATATGAACTTCAAGAAAAATATCATAACAAAAAACTTGAAGAATATGTATTAAACAAAAACGAATTAGAAAAAGTATTAGAATCAGATGGTAGATTAGTACAACAAAAAGATCCAGCATATCAAATACCTCGATTTAGAAATGGAAGAGCTCATTTTTATGCACCAGTAAAACGAGTAGGAAATTTAGAAATTGATACATTTGTATTTAATATAATGATAATGTGGATAATAAATATATTTTTTTATATAACTTTACGAGGCGAAGTGTTGAAAAAAATATTAAATTACGTAGGACGAATTTCATTTAAAAAGAAAAAGTTTGTTGATTGAGTAAATAGTTAAAAATCAATAATTTATAAAATTTAATCAAAAATTCTATAAGAACGATAATTAAAATTGTTTTTATGGAATTTTTTTTTTATGTAAGTTTTGTAATTTTGTAGCAGAGAAAAAAACACATAAAAACTAAAACTTATGCAAAAAAAATTGTTGTTGGGCGTAGAAGCAATAGCCCAAGGTGCAATAGACGGTGGATTGTCGGGAGTTTATGCTTATCCTGGTACACCATCAACAGAAATAACAGAATATATTGAGTCAAATCCTATTGCAATAGAAAGAAAATTACATCGCGTATGGTCAGCTAACGAAAAAACAGCGATGGAAGCAGCCTTAGGAATGAGTTATGCAGGAAAACGAGCAATGGTTTGTATGAAGCATGTAGGAATGAATGTTTGTGCAGACGCATTTGTAAATAGCTCTATAACTGGTATTAATGGCGGTTTAGTTGTAGTAGCAGCTGATGATCCATCAATGCACTCATCTCAAAATGAGCAAGATAGCCGTTATTATGGTGATTTTTCAATGATAACTATATTGGAACCATCTACACAACAAGAAGCTTATAATATGGCTTATCAAGCATTTGAAATATCAGAAAAAACAGGTTTGCCAGTTTTGATGAGAATAACAACAAGATTGGCTCATTCACGTTCAACTGTTGAAACAAAAGAATTAAAATCACAAAATGAAATAAAATTTCCACAAGATGAACGCCAATTTGTATTGTTACCAGCTATTGCAAAACGTAGATATGCAAATTTATTGAATATGCAACCAGTGTTAGAAAAAAATTCAGAAGAATCACAATTTAACACATTAGAAGATGCAAAAAATCACGAATTTGGAATAGTTGCATGTGGTATTGCATATAATTATTTAAAAGAGAGTTTCATAGGAGAAGTCCCCTACCCTGTTTTACATATTAGACAATATCCTCTACCAATAAATCAAATAGAAAAACTTGCACAAGAATGCAAAAAAATAATGGTTATAGAAGAAGGTTATCCATTTGTAGAAAAGAAACTTAGAGGAATATCACAGACAATAGAAATCAAAGGGAAACTAGATGGAACTTTGCCACGTCAAGGAGAATTAAATCCAGATGTAATAAACCAAGCATTTGGAATACAATCAAAACAAAAATATCAAACTCCAGAATTAGTAGTAGGACGTCCACCAGCATTATGTCAAGGTTGTAGTCATGCAGATATGTATGAAGTTTTAAATCAAGTGATGACAGAATTTGGAAAAGGACGAGTATTTGGTGATATAGGTTGTTATACATTAGGAGCGTTACCTCCATTTTTATCCATAAATTCAACCGTAGATATGGGAGCTTCCATAACCATGGCCAAAGGAGCAACAGATTCAGGAGTTGAACATGCAGTTGCAATAATTGGAGATTCAACATTTATTCATTCAGGCATGACTGGATTACTTGATTGTGTAATAGAAAAAACACCAGTAACAGTAATCATTAGCGATAATTCAACCACAGCAATGACAGGAGGTCAAAAATCACATGGTGAAAGTCGCTTAGAAAAGATATGTTTAGGATTAGGCGTTGAACGTGAACATTTAAGAGTGATGACACCATTAAAAAATCGTCATGAAGAAATGTATTCAATATTAAAAGAAGAGATAGAATATCAAGGAGTATCCGTAATATTGTCACAACGCGAATGTATAAGAACAGCAGCTAGAAAAGCTGCAAAAAAAAGGGCTAACGTTCAATAAAAAAGGAAATTAAAATGAAAACAGATATAATATTAGCAGGAGTAGGCGGACAAGGAATATTGTCGATAGCTTCATGTATTGGAGTTGCTGCAATGAACGAAAATTTGTATGTTAAACAATCAGAACTACACGGAATGAGTCAGCGTGGAGGAGCTGTTCAGTCACATTTTCGTTTATCAGATAAACCAATTTTTTCAGATCAAATTCCATTAGGACAGGCAGATATTATTTTAGCTGTAGAACCAATGGAAGCATTAAGATATTTGCCCTGGTTAAGTGAAAATGGTATGCTTGTAACCGATAGTGCACCTTTTATTAATATACCCAATTATCCCGACACAGAAACAATTTTGTCTGAAATTAAAAAACTTAAAAAACACGTATTGGTAGATGCAAACGGATTGGCAACGTCGATAAAATCACCAAAAAGTGCCAATATTGTTATGTTAGGAGCTGCATCAAAATATTTACAAGTTTCATTTAATTCATTAGAAAATGCAGTTTGTGAGATATTTAAAAACAAAGGGACTGTAATTGTTGAAACCAACATTGAAGCATTGAAATTAGGTCGAGATTTTGCAGAAAAATATTTATGCAATTAATTATAAAGTAAATTATAAATAAAAAAAGCGAACACATTTTGTTCGCTTTTTTTATATTGATAAAAATACGATATTTGCAAAAGAAAAAATTATAAAAAAGAAAAACATGAAAATTGTTATAGTTGGAGCATCATCAGGTATTGGGTATGAAGTTGCAGAATTATTTATAAAATCCGGATGGAAAACAACAATATGTGCTCGACGTGTCGAAAAATTAGAACCACTAGTAAAAATTAATCCAGAAAATGTAAAAGCATATAGTTTAGATATATGTTCATCAGAATGTGAGTTTCAATTAGAAAAAATATTATCTGAAGATATAAAAACAAATATTTATTTTCATGTAGCAGGAATAGGAAATCATAATCAAGCACTTGATTCAAAAATAGAATTAGCCACAATAGCCACAAATTGTGAAGGATTTGTTAGATGTATAGATACAGCATTTAATTATTTTAGAAAAAATGGAGGAGGTCATATAGCAGCAATAAGTTCCATAGCAGGAACCAAAGGTTTAGGCGCCGCTCCAGCATATAGTGCGTCAAAAAAAATGCAGTCAACATATTTACAATCATTGTCACAATTATCAAGTTTAATATCTACTAAAATAACAATAACCGACATACGTCCTGGTTTTGTTAAAACGGATTTGTTAGATAGTAAACGAAATTATCCATTATTAATGGATAAAAAATATGTAGCAAAAAAAATCTATAAATCTATAATTCATAAGAAAAGAATAAAAATAATAGATTGGAAATATGCAATACTAGTATATTTTTGGCGAATGATACCACGTTTTATTTGGGAACGATTAAAAATAGATGCAAAATAATAGTTAAAAATATTATTCAAAAGAAAAATTTTATATATTTGACGTTGAAAATAAAACCTAGTTATGTTAAAAAAAATACATATAGAACCATCGATAGATACACCAACAATAATCTTGGATAAAGATAAAGGTGAACTATCATTTTCTGGACGATCATTGCCAGAAGATGTGTATAAATTATATACACCAATTCAAGAATGGTTTAAAGAATATTGTTTAGATCCAAATCCAGAAACAGAAATAAAATTTAATTTAGAATACTTTAATTCATCAACAGCAAGAATTATAGTAAAAATACTTATAGAAACCGAAAAAATACATGACAAAACAAGTCGAGTGCATATTACATGGTATTACAATACCAATGATGAGGTTATGTATGATCGAGGAATGGAATTAAAAAGTGTATTAAAAATACCATTTGATATAGTTGAAAAAGATAAGTGATTGAAAATTAAAAAATAAAAAGCGTACCATTTAAAAATGGTGCGCTTTTTTAATAAAATAACAAAAAAATAACAACAATATTTCAGAATTAATTATAAAATATCTAATTTCACGCCTTTAAAAAAGCAGTTAAAAACTGCAATAAAAATAAATAAAGTATTAACAAAATTTCCGTTAAAAAATGGAATCACAAGACCCCATCTCTATTGAAAATCAGGAACAAAATCCTGATAATGTATCTATTACACCAAATCCCTCAGAAACAAACGTTTCTAAGCCCGAAAATGATTCAAAAGAAGAATCACAAAAACTTAGTGCAGCAGAAATTGTACTGCAAAAACTTTCAGACGAACAATCTGAATCTTTAGAGCAGATAATAAGTGAAGTAAAAAGTGAGGGCGTTGTTGAAAATAGTGAAGAACAACCATTAGAAGAAGATACTGAAAATTCAGAATCTACAGAAGAACAACCTGTAATAAATAATAATTATGCAGAGTTGTCAAAAGAAGAATTAGTAGAAGCTTTAAAAGTTTTAGTACAAAATGACAATGTTCAAGAAACCAAAAACGACATAGAAAGCATTAAGTCATTTTTTTACAAGAAATTAAGAGCCGAATTAGCAGAAAATAAACAAAAATTTATTGATGAAGGAGGCGAAGAAAAAGACTATAAAGCACCAGTAAACCCATCAGAAGAAATTTTAAAACAGTTATATAATCAATATCGCGATAAACGAGATAAAATATACGAACAGCAAGAACGTCAAAAAGAAGAAAATCTCAAGAAAAAATATGAGATAATTAGTAAAATAGAAAATTTGATAAATAGTCAAGAAACTATGAATCAAACTTTTGAAGAATTTAAATCACTTCAAAAACAATGGAGTGAAATAGGACACGTTCCACAAGCTGAAACCAAAAAACTTTGGGATAGTTACAATTATCAAGTAGAAAAATTTTATGATTTTGTAAAAATCAACAAAGAATTAAGAGATTTAGATCTTAAGAAAAATACTGATATGAAAATCAGTCTTTGTGAAAAAGCAGAAGAATTATTGCTTGAACCTAAAATTATCAAAGCGTTTAAAGAACTTCAAAAACTACATGAACAATGGCGTGAAATAGGACCAGCATTAAGTGCACATAAAGAAGAACTTTGGGAACGTTTTAAACAAGCAACCACAAAAATAAATAAATCTCATCAAGAATATTATGAGAATATAAAGAAAGAGCAAGAAAATAATTTAAAAGCTAAAGAATTAATATGCGAAAAAGCCGAAGATTTAATTGCTCCAGATTATACAACTCGTAAAGAATGGGAAAATAAATCAAAAGAAATCCTAGAACTTCAAAAAATATGGAAATTGATTGGATTTGCACCCAAAAAATTTAATAACAAAATTTATGAACGTTTTAGAAATGCTTGTGACAAATTCTTTGACAAAAAACGCGATTTCTATTCTCAAAATAAAGAAGAAGAAGATAACAATCTTCAATTAAAAGAAGATTTATGCGTTCAAGCAGAAGGATTAAAAGATAGTACAGATTGGAAAAAAACAAGTGAAATATACATCAATCTTCAGAAAAAATGGAAAACAATAGGTCCAGTAGCAAGAAAACATTCTGAAGAAATATGGCAACGTTTCCGTTCAGCATGTAACGCATTTTTTGAAAAGAAACAACAACATTTTTCAGGAATAGATCAAGAACAAGAAGCAAATCTTAAATTGAAAAACCAAATAATAGAAGAAATCGAGAATTTTCAATTTGCCGATAGTGATGAAAAAAATCTTGCAGCATTAAAAGAAATTCAAAAACGTTGGTCTGCAATAGGATTTGTTCCAATAAAACAAAAAGATGAATTACAAGAACGTTATCGTAAAGCTATTGATACACAATTTAATAAACTCAATATTGATGAGGCTAAACGTAACGAAGTTAAAGTTAAAAACCTTATAGAAACAGTTAAAAATAGTAATCAAGCTTACGAAAAACTTCGTGCAGAAAAAGAACGTCTTAAAAATAAAGTTGATGGCATAATGCAAAAAATAACTTTGGCAGAAAACAACCTTGGATTTTTTGCAAAATCAAAAAGTGCAGACTCTATGATTGAAGACTTCAAGAAAAAAATGGAAAAGAGCAAAAACGAAGTTGCTGAATTAAATAAATTAATTGGAATGCTTAGTAGAGCAATCAATGATTTAGTAAAAAAAGAAAACGATAAAAAATAATTAACAATAATTAAATTTTGCTATACTTTGTCAACCTAATATTAAATTAATTATTGAAAAAAGCAATAATTATTATAAAAATATTTAGGTTGACATAGTTTTTATAAGAAAATGATTTAAAAAACAGAGAATATATCACGATGGACAAAAATCATCTTATAGGAATAGTCCTAATAATGGGAATTTTAATTGGCTTTTCGTATATAAATCGTCCTAGTGCAGAAGAGCTAGCGCGTCAACAAAGATATCGCGACTCAATTGTACAAGTAGAAAAAGATCGAATAGCGCAAGAATTATTAAAAAAAGCAGAAGATAGTATTTCAAAAGCTAATTTAGACACATTATTAGTATCAGAAATTGAAAATGATTCAATAAAAAATTTACAACTTTCAAATTTGTATGGTGATTTTGCATCATCAGGAAAAGGCGAAGCAAAAGAAATAGTTATAGAAAATAATAAATTAAAAGTTGTATTAAATTCAAAAGGAGCACAAATATCTTCGGTACAAATAAAAGGATATAAAACATACAGCGGTGATTCGTTGCAAATTGTAAAACAAGATTCTGGTAATGAAATGAATCTTGATTTTTATAATGGAAATAGAGCAATTTCAACTAAAGATTTATTCTTTGAAGCACAACTAAATAGCTTAGATAATAAATCAGTAGTTTTTAAAGCCAAAGCAGGTGATGATAAATGGTTAGAATATTCATATTCTTTGACTGATGATAGTTATTTATTAGATTTTACAATATCATTTCATAATTTAGAAGGTGTAATAAAACAAAATTTAAGTTATTTAGATTTTTCATGGAATCAAAATTTACCAATATTAGAAAGAGGAAATGATTGGGAAATACAAAATTCTGGATTATATTACAAATATTTAGGAGATGATGTTGAAAGTAAGGTTGTTACTGATGAAGTTAGTGAAAATTTAAATAGCAGTACAAAATGGATTGCATATAAAGGTCAATATTTTTCATCAGTAATAATTTCTAAAACTGCATTTCCAAATGCTACAATAACAGCCAAGAAAACAAAATTAAATAGAAATTTGTTGTATATGACCTCAAAAATAGCAGTGCCAAACAATTTTGAAACAGATTCAATGACATTCTATTTTGGACCAAACAAATATCATGAATTATCAGAAATAGCAATAGCGTCAAATAATGGAAATTCTGATAATGAAAAATTAGAATTAGATAAATTAGTACCATTAGGTTGGGGAATATTTGGATGGGTTAATCGTTGGTTAATAATACCGTTGTTTAATTTTTTAGAATCAATAATTTCAAATTATGGACTTATCATATTGATAATGACCGTAATAATAAAAATGTTAGTATTACCAATGGTATATAAATCTTATCAATCATCAGCAAAAATGCGAGCATTGAAGCCAATGGTTGAAGAGATTAACCAAAAATATCCAAAACAAGAAGATGCAATGAAAAAACAACAAGCCGTTATGGATTTGTATAAACGAGCAGGTGCAAATCCTATGGGTGGTTGTTTACCATTATTATTGCAAATGCCTATTTGGTATGCTTTGTTTAGATTTTTCCCTGCAAGTATTGAATTGCGACAACAAAGTTTCTTATGGGCATCGGATTTATCATCTTACGACTCAATATTAGATTTACCATTTAGTATTCCTTGGTATGGTGATCATATTAGTTTGTTTACATTATTAATGGCTGTTTGTATTTTCTTAAGTACAAAAATTAATTCTGGACAAATGGACACTGGACAACAAATGCCAGGAATGAAATTGATGTTTTATATTATGCCTGTAATGATGTTGTTGTGGTTTAATAATTATTCTTCAGGTTTAAGTTATTATTATTTCTTGTCAAACGTAATTACAATTATTCAAACAGTAATTATTCGTAAATATTTTGTTGACGAAAAAGCATTATTAGAAAAAATGAAAGCTAAAGCTGATAAAAATGCTAAAGCTCCTAAAAAAAGTGGATTTATGGCTCGATTAGAAGAAGCTCAACGTCGACAACTAGAACAAATGAAGAAAAATCAGAAAAGAAAATAATTATTTTTAGTTTATTTATCAAAGGCTGTTATTTATATAACAGCCTTTTTTATTATTTTGTATTAATAAATATAATTACCAAATTTGTCCAAATAATTCTTAAACAAAACTATTTTAATATAAATGAAAAAGTTATTAATTTTTTTACTTTTTCTGTTTGTAATAAGTAAGCCTACATATTCACAAACAAAAAAAGATTATGTTGTATATGGTTATATATATGATAGCGAAACTGGAGAATGTTTAATTTCAGCCAATATTTACAATCCCCAAACACTAAAAGGAACAATATCAAACGAATTTGGTTATTATAGTTTTAAAGTACCTCAAGGAAATGAATCATTAAAAGTATCTTATATTGGATACGAAACTATGAGTTTGGATTTAAATTTAAACAAAGATACAATGTTGATTGTTAAACTTGTCCCAACAATCCAATTACAAGAAGTTGTAGTAACAGATACACGTCCCGAAGTAGGAGTAAATTCAACAAGAATTGGAGCAAGCACAGTTCCGCTTGATATTGTAAAAAATAAGCCAGTCCTTTTAGGAGAACCTGATATATTAAAAACAATTCAAGCATTGCCCGGTGTACAATCAGGAATGTCAGGTACTTGTGGAATACATGTTAGAGGAGGCGATCCAGATCAAAATTTATTTTTATTAGATGGCATGCCTCTTTATAATGTAAACCATTTATTCGGTTTTGTTTCTGTGTTTCAGGCAGAAGCAGTAAAAAATGTAGATTTTTATAAAAGCAGTTTCCCTGCAAGATTTGGAGGAAGACTTTCGTCAATTGTTGACGTTAGAACCAAAGATGGTGATATGAAAAATTATTATGGTTCTTTTTCGATAGGTTTATTAACATCACATATAAATTTTGAAGGACCTATAATTAAAGAAAAAACATCATTTATTATCTCAGCCCGAAGAAGCTACCTCGATTGGTTAATAAAACCATTTTTAGGAAAAGGAACAAAAGCAGGATTGTCTATTTATGACATAAATACAAAAATAAATCATCGTTTTAATGATAAATGCCGTCTTTTCTTTTCGCTTTATAATGGACAAGATAAATTGAAATTTTTATATTCAGAAAATTTTGCGTCAAACGGATATAAAGATGATGTAAATCAAATATGGGGTAATACGTTGATAACTATGAGGTTAAATACCATCATAACACCTCGTCTATTTAATAATACAACAATTGCTTATACTGGATATATTTCAAAAATAGAAAATTCATCTTATGAATGGAACAAATATGGTTCTGGTTTTGGTTTTGATTCTAATCCTGAAAAACAAGAAACAACTATAGAAAGTTCTTATCATTCTAAAATTAAAGATTATAGTATATTAACAGATTTTGATTTTCAAATAGCATCTATACATGTATTAAAATTTGGCGGAGCTATATATTTTCATGAATTTTGTCCAGATGTTCAAACAACAAAGTTTAAAGAAAAAGAGGGAAAAAATTCTATAGATTCAACAATCCAACTTTCACCTAATAAAATTACCGCAAGAGAATATAATGTCTATATAGAAGATGATTTTCCAATATATTCTAAATTACAAGCAAATATAGGATTTCATTTTTCTTTATTTAATGTAGAGAATAAAAATTATTTTTCAGCACAACCTCGAATTTCATTAAGTTGGATTTTTATAAAGAATTGGCGATTAAAAACTGGTTTTTGTTTAATGCAACAAAATATTCACATGTTATCGTCATCTGATTTAAATTTACCTACAGATTTATGGGTTCCTGTTACAAAGCTAATTAAACCAATGACATCTACACAATATTCATTAGGTGGATATTATACAGGAATAAAAGATTGGGAATTTACTTTAGAATCATATTATAAACATAGTTATAATTTATTGGAATATAAGGATGGAATGAGTGCCATGGGAAGTTCAATAAATTGGCAAGAAAAAGTTGAAATGGGCAAAGGTGATAGTTATGGACTTGAATTGATGGCACAAAGAACCAAAGGAAGATTAAATGGTTGGGTAAATTATACAATTTCAAAAACTACACGACAATTTCCTAATGGAACTATTAATAATGGATATAGTTTTCCTTATAAATATGATCGTCGACATGTAATAAATATAACAGCAAATTATCAATTAACACCCAAAATTGAAATAAATGCAGAATGGAATTTTATGTCAGGTGCCCATTCTTCTGTAGCTGTAGGTAATGATATTGTGTATTATAATGACATCAATCAAGATTATGGTACTGATTGGATGAGTCCTGTAACGGGAACTGAATTTGCTAGATTTGAAATTATTCCAAGATACGAAGGTCGTAATAATTATAAACTTCCTTCATGTCATTCTCTAAATTTAGGAATTAGTTTTCATAAACAGAAAAAACATGGTGAAAGAATTTGGAATTTCTCTTTAATAAATGCTTATAATCACAAAAATCCAGATTGGATATATTTAGAATCTGAAGTTGATAATAAATTAGAAGTACATAATCGTATTCAAAAACTTACTTTAATTTCATTTATACCAGCTTTTTCCTATACATTTAACTTTAAATAATTGAAAAAATGAAAAAAATATTATTATATATGGTTGTTTTATTGAGTTTTACAATAATAAGTTGTGAAGAAACAATCGAAGAACTTGATTTTTCAGATGAATCAAAAATGTTTGTTTATGGAATATTAAATAATTATGATTCTGTAAATTATGTATTTTGTTATAGTGTTCGTAATAACAAATTAACATCAATAGAAGATGCTCAAATTAATCTTTATATAAATGGTGTACTTTCAGAAACAACTGATAATTGTGTTCATGATTCAAATAATAAAGTAGTCTATTATAAAATACTATCAAAATTTAATTCTGGAGATAAAGTTAGAATAGAAGTAAGTTCACCAAGTATTAATTCAAGCGTTTGGGCTGAATCAGAAGTACCTCAACCTATTGATATAACACAAGTTGATACATTACAATCTTTCATTCCTTATGATGATTATTTTATATCACATTATAAGGTAAATCTTAATTTATACTCGCCAGAAAAAATTGGAAACTATCGTATTAATTCAGGTTTAGAAATGAATTTTTGTTTGGGATATGCAAATATTGATGAAAATACAATGGAAATTATTTCAGAAAGAGATTCTATTGTAATAGTAAAATATAATAGTGTAAAAATAAAAGATGATTTAGCATTAACCGATGGAAAAGGTTTTGTTCAAAACGAAGATGATGATGCTATTGGAATGGATGTTTATTATTACAATCACTTTAGAATAATTCCTGGAACATATTTTAATAATAACCAATATAATGTTTCATATTATGTTAAAATCGATGGTTATTGGAGTTATGATCCAATTTTAAAAAGTGCTTATCAGTATGGAGGTGAAGCTTCTTGGCAAAAGAATCGTTATTGGAGATATATTTACAAATCTGTATATATTGAAGATGAATATTTTGGAGGATATTATTATGATGATATTACAAATTATGTACTTTATAAAAAAGAATATACATATAATATTTTTTATCAAGTATTTTCTATGTCAGACGAAGAATATACATATTTACGAAATCGTAGTAATCAAATAGATATAGATTGGTCAGCTTCTGAATTAGTTGAACCTATTTCTCTAAAAGGAAATATTAACGGAGGTTTAGGCATATTTGCAATAGAAAATGTAACAGAAGGGAAAATTCAAATTCCTATTTTAGATCCTATTCCTTCTAGTTTTTTATATTAACAAAATAAAAGTCCACAAAAATTTGTGGACTTTTTTATTAAAATCTTTCAAAACTTAGAATCTTTCGTATTCAGAATCTTTTGTATCTTTTAAATTTATAAAAGTACCCTTTTTTGTTGATAAAGTGTTATTAGAGAATTCTTTTTCTTTAAAATTATTTGTTTTGAAATCATTCTCTTTTAATTTATTATCAAAATTTTTATTAGGTTTAAAATCAAAATTTTGTTGTTTTTTTATAGTATTATTAGATATTTTCTTGTTAGCAACAAATTGATTGTTAGTTAGTTTTACTTTATTTTCTTCTCCTGTTTTAAAGTATTTAACAGTTGTTTTTAATTCATCACTCTTAGAAGCAAGTTGTTGACTTGTAGCCGCTAACTCTTCTGCAGAAGCTGCATATTTTTGAGTGATTTCGTTTAATTGTTGAACTGCATTGTTGATTTGGTTAATACCACTACTTTGTTCAGAACTTGCAGCAGAAATTTCTCTAACCAATTCAGCAGTTTTTTCAATATCTGGTATAATATTTTTAAGAAGTTGTTCTGCATTTTCACTAATAGTAACACCTTCTTTTGATACTTTATCAATTTCAGCAGCAGCAGTAGCACTACGTTCAGCTAATTTTCTAACTTCAGCGGCTACAACAGCAAAACCTTTACCTTGTTCACCAGCACGCGCAGCTTCAACTGCAGCATTCAAAGCTAAAATGTTAGTTTGGAATGCAATTTCGTCAATAATTGAAATTTTGTTTGCAATATCTTTCATAGCAGCCATACTTTTTTGACTAGCTATACTACTTTGACGAATACTATCAAGAGCTTTTTGTGCAATACGTTCAGTTTCACGAGCATTATCGCTATTTTGATTAATTCCTGCACTCATTTCTTCAATAGATGAAGAAACTTCTTCTGCCGAAGATGCTTGAGTTCCTGCCCCTTCGCTCATCATTTGAGATGCACGCGCAATTTCAGAACTATTTTCACTTATACTATTTGCTCCGTCTACAATTTGTACAACAATAGATCTTAATTTTTCTGCCATATTGTTGACACTTTCTGCCATTTGTCCAAATTCGTCTTTTGAGTCTATTTGAACAACTTTTGTTAAATCTCCACCAGTTACACTATGTAATCCATCAAGAGTATTTGTAGCTCTTCTACCAAATCGTTTTGCAATAACAACTGAATAATAAATTGCTATAATTAAAATAATACACATTGAAATTGCAAATGTGATAAATATTGTGTCGAAATTATCATTAATAGTAGAAAATGACTTAGACGAAGCTTTTAATGTTATATCATCAATATTATTTGCATCATCAAGAATTTTCTGTCCCATTTCTAAAACTTTGTTTTGAGACTCAGAAGCAATACCTGCAACTGTTCCATATTCTTTATTAGCGTCTAATATTTTTTGAAGAGTTTTTGCTGCATCATTTGCTTGTCGAGTAGTTCTAAAATTGCTTGAAAATGAAATAATTTGTGCTAAATTTTGTTTTACTTTTCCAACTGCATCAGGATTATTTGACCAAAATGGATTAGTTTCTGTCGCTCTAATAGTTTCAGAAATTAGTAATATCCTTTTACCAT
Source organism: Bacteroidales bacterium (assembly GCA_024413595.1). Taxonomy (GTDB): domain Bacteria; phylum Bacteroidota; class Bacteroidia; order Bacteroidales; family UBA3824; genus UBA3824. The sequence continues at coordinate 15,880 of JAKSUC010000028.1, read as the reverse complement.
TTTCAGTAGATTTTTGAGGATTTGTTTTAACAATAGCATCTCTAATTTCTTCAAGATCTTTAGTTAAACTTCCTCTAATACCCATAATTTCATTTAGAGCATTAGTTCTTTTATCAATATTGTCAAGATTAATTCTTGCAAGATTTTCGTATTCTTTAAGATTTTTTTGAAGATTATTGATTAATTGTTTATTTTCTGCATTATTGACATATTGAGTAAGATCATTGATACATTCTCTTGCTTTGTCAAGATATTCAACACCAGCAATGCCGCCAGAAGATCCTCTACTAAAGAACCCTCCTCCTTTCTGTTGTTCCATCATTGCCATCAAAATATTAGTTTTGATTTCTTGACACAATTTATTTTGTGGCAATACTTCTTCTGATACATTTTTTATGTTTTCAGAAGATGAATTTCCTTTAAAATAAAGAATAATACCTGTTACGATGACAACTATAATAATGTCACCAAATATTAAGGTAAGTTTTTGTGCAATTTTTAAGTTCTTGAACATAGTTTGCAGGATTTTAATAGTAATCTATAATATTTTTACAAATATCCTGCAAATTCTTTAAAAAGTCCAATTTTTTCGTAAAAAAAATTAAATTTTTTTGAAAAAAATTTATTCATTTTTTTCAAAAGGATTTCCTTCTTTTTTAAAGTCTGGTCGATAGTTAAGGTTGCTTTTTAATTCTTGAAACCAACCATTCACTATACCAAGAGCATCAGCTGTGTTTGTAACTTTTACATATTCTTTTTCTGTAATTGTTCTATTCAGCTTTTCATCTTGAAGGGCTTTATATTCAGGAAAATATTGAGCCATAAGACTTACATGGATATTAGGCGAAATTTCGTACGCCACATTCTTTAATACGTTAATTGAGTTAGAAACGTTGCCAGGAAGTACAAGATGTCGCAAAATAATTCCACTTTTTGCTAATCCATTTTCGTCTAACACTAATTTATCGCCTTTTTGACGATACATTTCTTGAATTGATGCTAATGCTATTTCGTTATAATTTGGTGCAGATGAATATTTTACACCTAAATCGTTTGACGAATATTTATAATCAGGAAGATAAATATCTATATAATTTTCTAATTCTTTGAGAGTTTCAACACTATCGTAGGCGTTGGTATTGTAAATTATTGTTGGATTATATCCCCTTTTTCTCAATAAATCGATGATACATTTCATTTGAAATGCTTGATGACTTGGAGATACAAAACCAACAGTATTAATACCTTCGCTACACATTAAACCCGCAATTCGTGTTACTGCACCTTGAATTCGTGTAATTTCTTTTTTGGTAGGTGTTTCTTGACTTATCTCATAATTCTGACAATAAATACATTTTAAATTGCAAGAGCTAAAAAACACGTTAATAACACCTTTTTCACCACCTAAAACCGGTTCTTCTCCTTTATGAACGCAAATATCTGATATATGAGGTTTTGCATTTATTCTACAAAATCCAAGATTTTCTGAAGTACGGTCAACACCGCAATTTCTTGGACACATATTACAATGATGTATATCCATAATTTATTTATTTTCAGGTTTATAACCAAAAAAATATTCAAAATCTATTGATGAAGGTAAAAATTTTCGAGCATCACCTTTATAATGTACAATTTCTCTAACAAGCGAACTACTTACACTACTATATTCTGGATGAGAAAGTAAAAATATAGAGTCAACTTCTGGTTTCATAAGTCTATTTACCTGGGCAATAGCACGTTCATATTCAAAATCTGCTGAAGTTCTTAATCCTCTTAAAATATGTGTAGCGCCATTTTCGATACAAAAATCAACTGTTAAATTGCTGTAAGTTTTTACAATTACTCTTTCTTGTGATTTAAAAACAGTTTTAATTAATTCTAGTCGTTTTTCAATAGGAAGAAAACCTCGTTTTTCGCTATTGACTCCAACTGCTATAATTATTTTGTCGAATATTTCTAATCCTCTGTTAATCAACGACTCATGACCAACAGTTAATGGGTCAAAAGATCCAGGAAATACAGCTATTTTTTTCATTTAATAAATATTTGTTGATTTTGGTGCAAAATTAATCATATAAAAATTAATTGCAAGAAAATTATTTTGTAGTGAGTAGAAAGTAGTGAGAGGGTGATTTTTGATTTTCGATTTTTGAATTGTTCAGCTTTTAATTTTTAATTAATCTTGTTTTCTATATTGAATAAAACTAAGCGATTTTATTTTGTAAATTGAATAAAAATGTGTGATTTTATTTAATATATAAAAAAGGTGTGTAAAGAAAAAAACAACCAAACATTAGAATTCATTCCAATTTAGAAATTTATATTAGAATAAAAAATAACATTAGCATTTTAGATTTTTTTTTATCTTTGTTAAAAATAACAATATAATAGATATGACAAATTTAACATTAGCCGATTGGATTGTTGTCGGAATGTTTTTCGCAGTAATTGCCATAATTACCTATGTGGCAACAAAAAAGAATAAAACAGGAGTTGAAGATTATTTTCTTGGCGGTCGTCAAATGCCATGGTGGATACTTGGCGTAAGTATGGTAGCTTGTACATTTAGTGCGGATACTCCAAATCTTGTAACAGGAATGGTTCGAGAGTCGGGAGTTGCAAAAAATTGGGCTTGGTGGTCATTTTTAATTACTGGAATGGCTACAGTTTTTATATTTGCAAAACTTTGGCGTAGAACAGGAATTGTTACAGATCTTGAATTTTATGAAAAAAGATATTCAGGTGGTGCAGCTTCATTTTTGAGAGGTTTTAGAGCTGTTTATCTTGGATTATTTTTTAATGTTTTGATTATAGGATCAGTAACATTAGCAGCAATAAAAATAGGTTCCATAATATTTGGCATAAAACCTTTATATACAGTAATATTTGGTTCAATAGGAGTTGTAATTTACACTTCGTTAGCTGGATTTAGAGGAGTTGTTTGGGCAGATTTTTTTCAATATATAATTGCAATGGTTGGAGCAGTTGTAGCAGCAATATTTGCAGTAAATTTGCCTGAAGTTGGAGGTTTAAGTGGATTGATGAATAATTCAGAAATAGCTGATAAAGTGAATATTATTCCAGATTTGACAGATCCATCAGTATTTGTTCCCATATTGATAATTCCCATAGCCGTTCAGTGGTGGTCGGTTTGGTATCCTGGAAGTGAACCTGGAGGTGGTGGATATATGTGTCAAAAAATGTTGTCAGCAAAAAATGAAAAACATGCAGTTGCAGCAAATTTATTTTTCAATTTTGCACATTATGCACTTCGTCCTTGGCCTTGGATTATTGTTGCATTAGCTTCTTTAATTATATTTAAACCAGATAATCAAGAAGTTAGAGAAGTAGCACAACAAGAATTAAATTCACCCTCTATCCTATCCCATTATCAAAATTATTTAAAAAATTATGATGAAAATCAAATACCGCAAGATATTAGAGATCATGTAGTTGAACTACATTTTCAAAAAGAAGGATTATCATCAATGCACCAAGCATTTCCAGAAGCAAATGCAGAATATTTAAAAAATGATACTGCTTATCCAATAATGATTACAAAAACAGGAAGTGGTTGGTTTGGATTAATAATAGCCTCATTAATAGCTGCATATATGAGTACAATAGGAACACATTTAAATTGGGGAGCTTCATATTTAGTAAATGATTTTTATAAACGATTTGTAAATCCTTCAGCATCAGACAAAAAATTACGACGTGTAGCTGTTTTTTGTACATTTATATTAATGTTTTTAGGTGGACTTGTATCGTTAACAATAATGGATAATGCAACGCAAGCATTTGATATTCTTTTACTTAGTGGTGCTGGGACTGGTGCTGTATATTTATTAAGATGGTTTTGGTCAAGAATAAACGCTGTAACAGAAATAGTTGCAATGATTTCGGCATTTATTGTGTCTATAATTATGGTTTTTGTTGTTCCTGAAGGATGTTTAGCAAATTCTGTATTAGATCATGCTACTATGAGATTGTTAATCACAGTGTTTGTAGTTTCTGTAGCTTGGTTAATTTCTGTTTTTGTTTCAAAACCAGAAAATGAAGAAACTTTATCTAGTTTTTTTGAACTTACAAAATCTAAATCTGAATTAAAAAATATGCCAACACAAATATTATGTGTTTTTATTGGAATTATAACAGTTTATGCTTTATTGTTTTCGATAGGATATTTTGTTATGTTAAAACCTTTACTTGGAACAATTTTATTAATTGTTTCTATTATAGGAATTTGTGCTATATTTAAATTTGCTTCTAAATTGAAATTATTTGATTAAAAATTAAATATATAAAGCTATGTTAAAAAATAAACTTAAACTTTTAATTATGGGATTATTAACTACTTTGTTTTCGTTTTTGGGTTGTAAAAATCAAGCACAACCTAATTCTCAAAACATTTCACCTAAAGACAATTTACCAATTTCATATTTTAATTATCATTATGATGGAACTATTGGGAGAAATAACTATAATTATATAGTAGAAAAAAATGATAATGGAAAATTTCAGTTTAAATATGAAAGTCTTGAATATCGTGAATATGGAGAAATGATTTTAGAACTTGACGTAAATTTTATGAACCAACTAAACAAACTCTATAATGATTTTCAATTATGGAAATGGGATGGTTTTAAAGGTGTTAATTCTAATGTTTGTGATGGTTCTGGATTTTCTTTAGCAATTTATCTTGGTGATAATCAATCAAAAACGATTTATGCCTCAGGACATAATAAAACACCTAATAATTATCGTGATTTTAAAATTCAAATGGATAGTATTTTTAAACCATTTGTAAATAAAATGTTGGAACAGAAACGATTAGAAATGATAAACAAAGGTGTTAGTGGTGAATTAGAAATGATAATGGTAAATTTTATTCAACATGGAAAATCTGGCATGGACGAATATCATATTTTAGTTGCAAAACAAGGTATTAGAACAACATCATTTGATATAACAATAAAATCTATAAGTGGAGAATATTTTGAAAAAGGAAATCATAGATTTTATTATGATTTGCCAACAGAAGCACTTGATTTTCCAAAACTTACACAAATTTTCAATGATAATAAAATCATAAATTGGTATAATTATGAAAAATCAGCCGAAGACTACAACAATGAAGAATGGTTTCAAATTCAATTTTTGTTTGAAGAAGGAAAAGTAGATGCATTTGGAACACTTCACCCTGAAAATTATGATAATTTTAGAAAAGAAATCTTATCATGGTTGGTTGCTGTGGTTAATAATGGAAAAGAAAATTATAATTTAAGTGAAAGTAAATAATTGATACATAAAAATTTAGATAATATAAATAAAAAATAAATGAGTAAATACTCTAACATTATGAAAAGATCAACATTATTTAGTTTTGCATTAACAGCCATGTTTATTGCAGGAGGCAATGCAAATTCACAAAATCCTTATCTTCCTTTGTGGGAAGTAATTCCAGATGGAGAACCATACGTTTTTGAAGATCCTGATTTGCCAGGAAAATATCGTGTGTATATTTATGGTTCTCATGATGTTATTGTTAATAATTATTGTGGATTAGACCAAGTTGTATGGTCAGCATCAGTTGATGATTTAAAAAATTGGCGTTATGATGGAATAATTTTCGAGTCAAAAAAAGATCGTGATGGCAAAGATTTAAACAAAGACGGCAAAGGTGATGTACTTTTTGCACCAGATGTTTTAGAAACCAAAGATAAAGACGGTAAAAAAGTTTATTATCTTTATCCAAACAATCAAGCAAGAGGTCGTAACAGTATGATAGCCAAATCAAATCGTCCAGATGGACCATTTGTAGTATGCAATTGGAACAAAGATAATGCACAAGTTACTGATGGACCAATGAATTTTGACCCAGCAGCATTTGTTGACGATGACGGACGTGTTTATGGATATTGGGGTTTTGAACATTCTTTTGCAGCAGAACTTGATCCAGAAACAATGTGTACCGTAAAACCTGGTACTCAAATAATTGACGGAATGATTGCAGATTGCAGACACGACAATACATATCGTTTTTTTGAAGCATCTTCAATCAGAAAAATTAAAGATAAATATGTTTTTGTATATAGTAGAATAACAAATGAAGGAGAAAATGGTTTGCCATCTACAAATTACACATTAGCATATTGTTACAGCAATAATCCATTAGGACCTTGGACATACGGCGGAACAATAATTGATGGTCGTGGTAAAGAAAAACTTGCTGATGGTTCGTATGTTGCAACAGCAACTCCAGCAGGAAATACACATGGAAGTATTTGCGAAATTAATGGTAAATGGTATGTTTTTTATCATCGTCAAGCAAGTACATTTGAATATCAACGTCAAGCAGTTGTAGCTCCAATTGAATTAGAAGTTGTTGAAGGAGAAAGTGGTTATGTAAAAATTAAAGAAGCAGAATTTACTTCAGAAGGATTTGAAGTTAATGGACTTGACCCAACAAAACATTATCAAGCTGGTATTGCATGTTATTTTACAGGTCCAGTTCCTGCACGTCAAGAATATCCAAATATTGTATACTCAGGTTCTCACATAGAAGTTTTGTATGCAAAAAATTATGATGGAAAATCAAATCCATACGATGCAAAAATCAATCTTTGTCCAATGGTAAACAATACAAGTGGTTCAATTATAGGTTATAAGTATTTTAATCTTTCAAAAACTTATAATAAAGAAAATTTATCACTTGTATTAAGCTATGTTCCTGATGGAGTAGACGGTACAATTGACATATATTTAGATCGTCCATCAGAACAAGACGGCGGAATAAAACTTGCCACATTAAATATAGATGCAAAAGATGCAGTATCACAGAAAGTTATCGATAAAGCAAAAAGTGATTTTGAAAAATCACCTTTATATGGCTTAAATCAAAATGGTGCAATATGTTTAGCCAAATATAAATACGCAAAAACAGCACGTATTAATGTTGACAAAATGAAAAATTACAATGGTAAACATTCGTTGTTTTTTGTATTCAACTCTAACACTAAAAATCAATCAATCTGCCAGTTAAATGAATTTTGGTTTGAATAAAATCGATAATGTTTAATAAATTAAAAGGCGCAATTTTCTAAAAAATTTGCGCCTTTTTTTTGAGGAATTAATAACTATTGTGTTGATTTTATAAAACCTTCTTGTTCAAGTCCTTTTTTATATTTTTTAATAAATGAAATAATTTTACTAATTTGATTGTCATTTTCATCAAAGTTAATGTTTTGTTTAATAAAGTTTGATTTGTTTTTAACATTTTTTATTTGGTGATTTTGGGTAAGAAATGAGGATTTTTTGTGAAATTTATTCACACTTTTCTGTTTGAGGTGTGCGGAAAGTTTGCTTACTTTGTGGGAGACTAACAAAAAACTCAAAATGATTTATCCAACAATTACAGAATATATCGAGGCGATAAGGTTCTCGGAAGACAATTTCGACAAGTTGACAAATCTCGTTCCCGTTCTCAAGGACAACGGTGAGCCCTTCTACTCGTCGGGAAACTTCGCCGTGGTCTTCAAGATGAAAGACAAGAAAAGCGGAAAACTCCACGCCGTAAAGTGCTTCCTGAAAGATCAGGAGGGAAGGGAAGAGAGGTATAGAAAAATCTCTAACTATCTGGAAACTATCGAAAACCGCTATCTCATCAAGACAAAATTCCTTGAAAAGGAATTGTTTGTGGACACCAAGAGTACCGACCAAACCGAATTCCCTGTAGTTGTTATGGATTGGGTGGAAGGCGTTCCACTCGATGTGTATATCCGTGAGAAAATCAATGACAAGATGTATCTTGAATACCTTTGCTATACATTCTCACTGATGGCTCAAAATCTTATAGAACAGGAATTTGCCCACGGTGACTTGAAGCCTGACAATATCCTTGTTAAGGAAGACGGAATGTTGGTTTTGGTGGATTACGATGGAATGTACGTTCCCGAAATGTTCGGCGAAAGATCCCGGGAATTAGGCTCTCCCGATTTTCAGCACCCCGACAGAAAACTCATTGACTTCGACAAACATTTAGACGACTTCTCCCTCGCCTCAATTCTTCTATCCCTGAAACTGATTTCAATTGCTCCCTCGTTGCTGGATAAGTTCGGAGATAAGGACAGATTGCTGTTTTCGCAGAAGGATTATAGAAATTTTTATACTTCTGAAATCAATAAGGTAATTGTTGACTATTTCGAGATTAAGGAAGTTTATAATCTGTATTGCCTTTTTATTCAAGGTCTTGGAAGAAAGATGATTGTATGGGGGAAGGAGATGTGGAAGTTGGAGGTGCCGGAGATGAATGTAAGTTATAATCGTAAGGAAAAAGTGTTTCTTTTGTCTAAGTTAGCAGAATATGCCGATGATGCAAAGGCTTTTTACGGGTATTTACTTTTAGAAGGAGATTTGTGTGATGTAAATTTGGATAAGGGTTTATCTTATTTGCTTGAATTGGCTTTCAAGGAAAATACTTATGCACAAGTTTTATTAGCCAAGTATTATAAATCGAAAGAGACTTCTGAGAGTTTGCTGACTAAATCAGCAGGATTAGGTAATCCAATGGCACAATTTCTATTGAGTGAAAGATATAAATCTGGTACCGGTGTTAAAAGGGATGCACGCAATCGACTTTTTTGGCTTTTCAAATCTGCAGAGCAAGGCTATTCTTATGCTCAAAAATTTTTGGGAATATTTTATAGTTTGGATCCTGTATTTAAAAACGATGAAAAGGCTTTCGAATGGGCTTATAGATCTGCAAAGCAAGGAAATATATATTGTTATTCAGATTTAGGTGCTCATTATTCTTATGGAAAAGGAGTTGTTCGAGATCTCGATAAGGCAATAGAATTTTTTACTAAGGTGGCTGAGTTAGGAGATGCTTCCGATAAATTCAATTTGGGATTTAGATATGAAAATGGTATGTATAATATTCCTCCAAATACAACGAAGGCTTTTGAATGGTATACTATATCGGCTGAACTCGGATATGAGAAGGCTCAGTATAAACTTGCCCTTTGCTATGAGAATGGTAAAGGAGTTGAAAAAAGTTTTGGAAATGCGCTGGAATGGTATAAGAAATCAGCAGATCAGGGAAATGCTGAAGCACAATTTAAGTTGAGCCGTTTTTTTGAATATTTTTTGAAATCACCAACAATGCAAAATGCAGAGGGCTTACGTAAAGTTGGCCTTTGTTATGAACTTGGGTATGGAGTTGATAAAGACTTAGAAAAGGCCTTTGATTATTATTCAAGATCTGCAGAAGAGGGTGATTCTAGAGCCTTGTATAGGTTGGCTGGATTTTATGATAAGGGTGTTGTTGTTGAGCAAGACGTAGAAAAAGCAACATTATTATATAAGCAATCTGCCGACAGGTGTGATCCTGATGCTTTGTTTATTATGTCAGAGCGTTATAAAAATGGCATTGGTGTACAAGTTGATTTAGAAAAATCTAAAGAATATCACCAAGAATTTATAGAAACTATTTGTTGTTATAATTATGATTGGAATTTTTGATATGTTTAATGGTAGAATGTTATCTTTAATGAGTTCGTTTATTGATGATAAGGAGAAGTTTCAAAATGACCTTTCTCAAATGATATGTCAAATTAGGGATTGTTTTCTTGAATTTGATGTTGTTGATTTGTTATCGATGTTAGGAATGAAATGTTACTCTTTGCTGAAAGGAGGTTATTATCTAGACAATGAGGTTTGTCCTGAAATAGTTATGGAATATGCTATTAATTTCGGGTTGTCCGTAGGGGATAGCAAAGGAAAAACTCCAACACTTGACGTAGTAAATTTGTTGTGGCAGAAACTAAAAAATGCAATAGAGTATAATTCATACTTGGATTTGCCTCTTTCTAATGATGAAGTTTCTAAAGACCTTTTATGGCAGATCCATTTAAATACAATAAATATTAGAGGCGAAATGTATCTTGTTCATCTCTACGAAATTTGTGAGGAATTAGTTAAGTTTAATTCTAATAACGACTTAGTTATAAACGGAGAATATAAGTCTTTTGTTGATTTTTTGAGAAAGACTTATGATGATATTGTTTATCAGGGTTCCTGTAAGTCGTTTGTTGTTTATACTAATGATGAGTTTGAACAAAAAATATTGGAAGACTTTTCTACAAATCTTGGATCTAATAGAAATTTTATGAATGGTAGGTTTGCAGGACTATTCCTTAATGGTTTTGAGTATTTAGATAAGCCTTTTATTAAGTATAATGCACATTACTATTTGTTTAGTCCTTTGATATTGAAAAGGAATTTGTTGAGTTTGGTGAGCAAGAGATTTAATGTTTCAGGTAAGAAACGTGATGCTTATGTAGAGAGCAAGGTTCTGAAATTGTTTGAAAGAATATGCCCCAATGTGCCTTTTCATTCCAATGTCTTCTATTATGATAATGGAAATAGAGTTGAAACAGACATAATCGGTATTTCCGATAAGTATTTTTATCTTATTGAAGTCAAGGCTAGTCAGCAAAGTTTGTCCAATAAAGTAAAGTTTAATGGGTTTGTTGATAGATATAAAATATCTGTTGGTGATGCGGTTTCTCAGATTGTTCGAGAGGAACAATATCTTAACGAAACAGAAAGTCCAATATTTTATTTACAAAACAATGGAAGTGTCTGTGTTAAGAACAAGAAACTAATTAAAATAATAGTTACATTTCAGCAATATTCAATGCTTATGAATGATGTTGATAAAATTATTGAAATGGGTTGGGTTAGAAAAGAATATAAAGATATTTGGCATATTTCCTTAGGTGATTTGATGGTTTTTGCAGATTTTTGCAATGATGAAGATTCATTAGTTTCGTATATTGAAATGAAACAAAGAGTAATAGATGCAAAAATTCAATATTGTGATGAATTAGATGTTTTTGGCGCTTTCCTTGACGGAAAACTCGAGAATATAATTGAGGAGAATTGTATAATTGGAGATAATACTGATGTGTTTTCTGAGCGATATGAAAGCAATAGTATATAAAAAGAACGTTACGGTGAATTGTTCAATTTTTATAATTCTTTGATTTTGTTTCTAATTTCTGCATAAAATCTGCAAAAATTGAAAATAAATTAATATATTTGCGGTGTTTAATTTAAAGTTGATTGAAGATGATTGAGGAGATCAAGGTTAGGAATTTCTTGTCGTTCAAGGGCGAGAGTGTTTTTAGTTTCAGGGCTTCGAGGGATAATTTTGCGGAGCAGAGTCAGGTGGTTGAAATGCCTAATGGCGTTAGATTGTTGCGTATGGCCGTGGTTTACGGTTATAATGCTTCGGGAAAGTCTAACTTGTTGAGTGTTATTGATTTCCTGAGGTCTTTTGTGCTGGATAACGATATTGATATAGACGACGGAACCAAAGTTGTCCCGTTTTTGCTTGATAAGGATTGTCCGTCTGAGCCCTCCGAATTCAATATTATATTTTGGGTGGAGCAAAAACGTTATGCGTACCATTTGTTGATTGATTCTGTGGAAGTTAAGCAAGAATCGCTTTCCTTTTATGAGACCAATCGTCCTACAACCATTTTCGATAGAACTTCTGTGGACGGCAGTACTGTTATCAAGTTTAATTCGAGTCTTGGTATCTCAAAGGCTCAAAGGGATTTGCTGTGTGGAAACTGTATCAGGAATATGTCGGTATTTGCTTCACGGAAAAAAGTTAATGGAAATTTCGGCTGTTTCGACAAGGCTCGGGAATGGTTCAAGGATTCTCTACTATCTGTCATAAAGCCTAATACTCAAATGTTTAACTATGCTGTCAGACAAATTGAGGATAAGGACGGTATCAAAGATTATTTGTTGAATTTTGCCAAGGAGGCGGATTTCAATATTTCGGATATCATCTTGAAGAAGCAAGAGCGTGAGATTGTTTTTTCTCATAATGTTAGGAACGAAAGAGGTTTCGAAACTTATAGATTAGATGACGCAAGCCAATCCACTGGAACTAAACGTATTCTCGGCTTGGAATCTGCAATTTTCGATATAATGGCCAATCCTGGAATTGTTTCTGTAGATGAAATCGAGACTTCGCTTCATCCTTTGCTTGTAGAGAAGTTGTTGTTTGATTTTCTCAAGATAGAAGGTGTTCAGTCTCAGTTGATTATCACTACTCATAACGATGGTTTGCTGGATCTTAATGATAAGTTGCTTAGGAAAGACTCGTTCTGGTTTACAGAAAAACTAGAAGACGGAAGCACTGATTTGTATCAGTTGATTGATTTCAAGGGACTTAATAGAATCTCCTCAATAAGAGACGCGTACCGTCTTGGTGTGTTTGGCGCAACACTTAATAATCGATAAGTATGGGAAAGGAACGAATCAAGCGGACTCCAAAACAAAATGAATATTTTGGGAAAGGTAAAGGTGGTAATTACTTCAATGGATCCCGTGACCCAAGGAGTCAGAATTTCATAATAAGTGGTGGCGAGAGTACCGAACTTTGGTATTTCCGCCATTTGACTCGCCTTACCTATTACAAATTTGAGATTGAGCCAAAATATTTCGGAAACGAGAGCGGATATCACAATGATTTTCCAAAGATTATCAAGTCTATTTTGCGCAATTCGCCCAATGCCAAGGTTTTCTGTGTCTTTGATTTCGATACCATAAAATTTGATAAAACGAACCAAAAGCATTATCAGGATTTCTTGAAATCCATAAAGGATTACATTCGTAATGGGTCCGTAGAAATCTGTATTTCAATGCCTTCATTTGAGTATTGGTTTTTGTTGCATTTCGAGAATTATAAAAATCTACTCAAAACTTGCGACGATACCATAAAGCGCCTGAAGAAATATATCCCCGATTATAGCAAAAATTCCACACAACTAAGTAATCCACAGTGGGTTGCTGAACTTTGTGCTGACGGCAAACTTGGAAAGGCTATAAAACTTTCACGCGTAAATATCGAAAAGGCATTGCAGGACGGCATTATCGACGAGCAATCCTATTCTTACGTTTGGAAGGTTTTCGATACAATTTCTGTAGCCCGACAAATGAAAGCCGACAAACTTCCTGTTTCGCAAATTATCTCGATGACAGGTTTGAGCGAGGAAGAGGTAGGAAATCTGTAATCTCCACCCAAAAATCCCTTGCTTTTCCAATATTTTTGTTATCTTTGCAACTGATAATATATTATTAATTAAAGGCGATTCTTTATGGATACTAACAATATATTAGCACTTCTGGAGCAATATACAATTGACAATCCTGATGATGTGGCGATGGAGATTGCTAATGATTTCAGGAGGCGGAGGATTGAGAAAAATCTTACCCGTGAACAGGTGGCGGAGATGTCGCAGGTGCCGTTGTCGAATATCGCGAGGTTCGAGCAGAAGGGACTTGTCTCGCTTCAGAACCTCATAAAGATTGCTATGGCCGTTGGCTATACTTCCGACATTAAGAATATTTTCAAGACTCAGAAGTATCAGACAATGGATGAAATGCTTCAGATAAAAAGAAATCTCAATAAAAAACGGGCTACTAAGAAATGAAATCTATCGAAAAACTTTTGGTGAAATATCACGGTAGGGTGGTGGGCAGGTTGTCCCTTACTCCTAATAGCCGTTTGTGCGCTTTTGAATACAATAGTCAATGGTTGTCTGATGGATTCTCTATTTCTCCGTTGGAATTGCCGTTGAAGCCTGGAGTGTTTGTCGCAAAACCTAATCCGTTGGCTGGTAATTTCGGCATTTTTGAGGATAGTCTTCCTGATGGATATGGCCGTTATCTCCTGCATAAAACTCTTCAGAGTCAGGGAGTTGATGATAATGATCTTTCTGTTTTGGATAGGTTGAGCATTGTTGGCGGTGGAGGTATGGGTGCGTTGTGTTATGAGCCCGAGACCCATATTTTGAAGGCTGTGGAAGTCGCTGATTTCGACTTGCTTCAACAACGTGCCTTGGAGGTTCTTCAGGAAAAGGCCGTGGATGACGCAGGATTGCTTTTGTACAATAGTGGAAACAGCGGTGGGTGCCGTCCAAAGGCGGTTTTCTCTGATAGTCAGGGCCATTGGCTTGTGAAATTCCGCCATACATACGATCCTAAGGATATGGGAGTTCAGGAATTTCATTATAATGAGACTGCACGTAAATGCGGAATTCAAGTTCCTGATTTCAAGTTGTTGAATGGTAAGTATTTCGCTACACATAGGTTTGATATTTCAGGAGACGGAGAGCGCATTCACGTGGCCACGGCAGGAGGCTTGCTTGGCTTGTCGCTTTCCACACCTGTTCTTGATTATGCCAATTTGTTGTCGTTGACGGGCTATCTTACTCAGGATTATAAGGCCGTAGAGGAGATGTTTCGCCGTATGGTTTTTAATTATCTTGCTGATAATAAGGACGATCATTGCAAGAATTTCGGTTTTATATGTGTGGAGGGTGTTGACGGTAAGTACCGTTGGCGTCTGGCTCCTGCGTATGACCTGACTCATTGTGCTGACGGCTATAACGGTGAACACGCCACTTCCGTGAATGGAACGTCGAAGCCGAAACTGTCTGATTTTGTGACAGTTGGTCAAAAGGTCCGAATTCAGGAAAGCCGTTGCCGAGAGATTATTGCGCAGATTACTGATAATTGCGGTGATTTGTTGAGGTATAAATTCTAATTTTTTTTGCTATGCTTACCAAATATGACTTTGAATATCAGTTAATTCCGCAGTTGGTGGATTGGGTGGAGAATGAGAGTCCTAATTCCATTGAGTTGCTGGCGGATAGGAATTATTTTGAGGTGGTGATTACCAAACAGGGTGGTTGCACGTTTTATCTCACCGACATCAAGGCTTATGTGTCTGAATAGCGATTGGTATTGTTGCTAAAAATTAGACAATAATAAATGATATTAAACAGAGACAATCTTTTTTTGATTTTATAAATGTTTTTTAATTTTGTTCATTTATAAAATAATAATTATAATATAACAAAATGAAAAGACTATATTTTACAATAGCAGTGGCTTGTTTACTTATTAGCTGTGGTGGCGCTCAAAACACAAATAATCAGTTAAATGATTCAAAAATAGATTCTATTGCTAATCAAACAGTTGAACAGAATAATCCTGAGAAAAACCCAGAACCATTTATTATGGTTGATGGTAAGGTATTTGACCTAAAAGGAAATGTAAAGAAAAGTGTTACATACGGATTTTATTCGGACGAAAATGGTAATCCTCAAGGAACAAGACCTGAAAGCGAACAAACAATAGAATTTGGAGCAGATGGTAAACAAACTAAACATTCTGATTTTTATCCAGATGGTAAATGTGTACGCAATAGCAATGACCAAATCGAAAAATTATCATGGTTTTGCAGTGATTTTGGTTTTGATTTCGAAACCTCATACAAATACAATCAAGATGGTTTCCCAATTAATATTAAAGAAATAAATCTTTCTGAGCAAGAATCAACCTTGGAGTATAATACTAAAAATGAACTTATTTTACAAACAGTTATTGCTTCATACGAAGAAGGACAAGAAGGCAAAATTACCAAATCATTCAAAAATTTGGAATATGATGAAAATGGCAATTGGACCAAACGCCTTATTGAAATAAATGAAGGTATAAGAGATATGGGACAAACCGAATATGAATGGCAAAAAAGCTTTTGGGTTGAATTACGTAAGATAGAATATTAACCAGATAATAAATGTTGAGAAGATTTTTTTTTCGATTTTATTCAAATAATTATTTTTAACACTAATAATAAGAAAATTCCTCACATTTCACAGTCACACCCCGAAAGTTGACAAAAAAACTTTCGGGGTTTTATTTGGCGAATATAAACGAGCGACATTATTTATTATTATTAGTGTCCGAGAAAACAATTTTTTCGACCTAAAGATAAAAAAATTAAGGC
>JAKSUC010000027.1 GCA_024413595.1 Bacteroidales bacterium | reverse complement strand
AAGTAGAAAGTAGCAAGTAGAAAGTAGCAAGTAGAAAGTAGCAAGTAGAAAGTAGCAAGTAGAAAGTAGAATGTAGAAAGTAGCAAGTAGAAAGTAGAATGTAGAAAGTAGAATGTAGAAAGTAGAATGTAGGACGTTAGTTGAATTTCAAAAAAACATAAAAACCAAAATCAATTATCTATACAATTAATATTATATTTACATATACCAATTTAAATATTTATAATTTTGTAAGTTAATAAAAAGAAACAACCATCAAAAATGAAATTACAATCACCATTAAAAGAACAATATGGCAAAGACAATTGTTCAATATTTGAAGCTCAACGTAAAGCACAAGAGATAGCTTTTGGCCCAATATCGTTTCAAGCTACACGTATGATGTGGAAATTAGGAATATTTGAAACTCTAAACAACCATCCAAAAGGAATTTCTTTAGAAGATATTGCTAAAAATCTAAATTTAAGTAAATATGCAGTCAAGGTTTTAATTGAGGCTTCGTTGTCTATTGGAACTGTTATAGTAAAAGATGATTTGTTTTTTATAACAAAAACAGGTTGGTATATTCTAAATGATAAGATGACTCAAGTAAATCTTGATTTTACAAATGATGTTAATTATTTAGGATTTTTTGAGATAGAAGCATGTTTGAAAAATGCCAAACCCGAAGGACTTAAAACTTTTGGAAATTGGCCAACAGTTTATGAAGGATTATCACAATTGCCCAAAGATGTTCAAAAAAGTTGGTTTGCGTTTGACCATTTTTATAGCGACTCTTCGTTTGAAGAAGCATTAAAAATTGTATTTAAAACCAATCCAAAACGTTTGTTAGATGTAGGAGGCAATACAGGACGATTTGCACTTCAATGTACATCTTATAATAAAGAGGTAGAGGTAACCGTGATGGATTTACCTCAACAATGTGAAATGCTAAAAAATAATATCAAAGACTCTGAAAATAAAAATCGTATCAATACTTATCCCGCCAATGTATTAGGCGATACGTCTTATCCAGAAGGATTTGACGCAGTTTGGATGAGCCAATTTTTAGATTGTTTTTCAGAAGAACAAATTTATCATATTGTCTCAAATGCAAAACAAGCATTAAAACCAGGTGCAAAACTATTTGTGATGGAAACATTTTGGGATCGCCAAAAATATGAAGCTGCAAGTTATTGTTTAACAATGACAAGTTTGTATTTTACAGTTATTGCAAATGGAAATAGTAAAATGTATCATAGTCAAGATATGATAGATATATTTGAAAAAGCAGGTTATCAAGTAGCTAATATTTATGATAATTTAGCATTTGGTCATAGTATTGTAGAATTGATGGTTAAATAATTATAATAAAATGACAGGTAAAGAAGAATTTAAATCAATATTTCGTTCATTATTCAATTTTTTTTACGATATATTTATTGTATATATTTGTTTTATAATATGTAGAATAATATTTTTGATAGCCAATTATAATTTTTATGAAGATAATGTTTTTACCGAAAATCTTCCAAATCTTATAAAAGGAGCTTTTATGTTTGATACTTCAGGCATAATTTATATGAATATGATTTTTGCCTTTATGACATTTTTACCTATTCATATAAAAGAAGAAAGCAAAGGTTATAGACGAACATTAAAAGGAGTATATTTATTTTTTAATAGTCTTGCAATTTTAGCAAATTTATGTGATGTAGTTTATTTTAGATACACAGGACGACGTACAACATTTTCTGTATTTAGAGAATTTGGCAATGAAGATAATTTAGGACAAATAATAACAACAGAAATTGGCAATTCTTGGTATTTGTTAGTGGCTTTGTTTATAATGATATTAATATTGGCAATATGTTATAGAAATCCATTAATGTATCGACCAAGTTCTAATATATTAAGTTATATAAAATATTATTTGTCGCGATTAATTGCAGGAACAGCAGTAGTAATATTGTGTATCATAGGTATGCGAGGTGGAGTGGATCGAACAACACGTCCAATAGCAATGAGCAATGCAAATCAATTTATAAATCGTCCAGTAGAAGCTCCATTGATATTGAATACTCCATTTACAATATTAAGAACATGGAACAAAAAACCATTTATAAACCCAAATTACTTTGAAAACAAAGATACATTAGTGTCATATTTTGATCCATTGCATAATCCAGAAGATAGTTTATGTTTAGCAGCAAAAGGTAGAGGAAAAAATGTTGTAGTTTTTATAGTAGAAAGTTTTGGACGTGAATATATAGGAAAATATAATAAAGATTTAGAAAATGGAAAATATAAAGGTTATACTCCATTTATAGATAGTTTAATGGATCATAGTTTATGGTTTCCACAAAGTTTTGTTAATGGCAGAAAGAGTATAGATGCTATGCCAAGTGTATTAAGTAGTATACCATATTTTGTAGAACCATTGTTTGTAACTCCATGTGCTTTGAATGATTTAGATGGTGTAGCTGTAGAATTAAAATCAAAAGGATATCATACATCATTTTTTCATGGAGCACCTAATGGAAGTATGGGATTTGAAGCTTTTGCTCATGCCACAGGATTTGAAAATTATTATGGTATGACCGAATTTGAAGAAAAACCAGAATATGGAGGTCATAGTCAATTTGATGAATATTGGGCAATTTGGGATGAACCATTTTTGCAATATTATTGTGATATGATAACAAGTTTTAAAGAACCATTTATGACAACAGTTTTTACTGCATCAAGTCATCATCCTTATCATATACCAGAACAATATAAAGAAAAATTTCCAGAAGAAGGTATTGCTATTCATAAATGTATAAGATATACCGACAACGCATTACGTAGATTTTTTGATAATGCCAAAAAACAATCATGGTTTAATAATACATTGTTTGTAATTTGTAGCGATCATACAAATATAAGTGATCACGATGAATATGGAACTGATTTAGGTTTGTTTAGTGGACCAATAATATTTTATGCTCCTGGCGATGAGACAATGGTAGGTTGTAAAAATTCTATAGCGCAACAAATTGATATTATGCCAACCATCTTGAGTTATGTAGGATTTAATAAACCATATATAGCCTTTGGACAAGATTTATTAACCACGCCCGAAGAACAAACATTTGCTGTTAGTTATTATAATGGTTTTTATCAATATGTTAAAAATGGATATTTTATGCAATTTGATGGAAATAAAACAACAGCAATATATAAATTGTCAGACAAAATGTTGCGTGATAATTTAGAAGGTTCTGTAGAATGTCAATACGAAATGGAAAATGAATTAAAGGCTATAATTCAACAATATATGTCGCGCATGAACGATAATAGATTGCGCGCTTTGGAAGGATAAAAGTTACTTATTGAAATTTATTGATAATGAATAATTGAAAATGTATATTTTCAATTATTCATTATTATAAATTTTCAATATCTTCTTTAGATAAACCAGTTGCTATTGAAATTTGATCAATTGATATATTCATTGATTTAAATTTTTTAGCAATTTCAAGTTTTTCTTGATAGGCTTTTTCTCGCTCTTCTTTACGTCCTTTTTCAATACCTTCTTTACGTCCTTTTTCAATGCCTTCTTTACGTCCTTTTTCAATACCTTCTTTACGTCCTTTTTCAACACCAATTTTTTCACCTTCTAGTTTAGCACTATTAATAGTATTATAATAATCGCGGTAGTCTTTTAAACTATCACGATATGCAAGTAGTTCAGAAGAATTATATTTGGATATTTCAGCTAAATTGAATAATTTTTTAAAAATAGTTTCTTGTAATATTTTTGGACGATCAATTAAATGATAAAGATTTTTCATTGCATATAACCATTTATCAATCATATTGTTTAACTCGTCTTCATCTTTCTTGAATTTTGGCATTTCGATATTAATGAATTCTAATTTGTCAGAATAAATGCAATTATATTCATCATATTTTAATCGAGCATGAGTTATAACATTGTTATGTTGAGGATCTTTATCTAATATAAAATTTAATACACTGATTATATATACTTTTTTAAGGTTATAATCCCAAGAACTTTTTTTATCTCCCAATTCATAAATGTAGCCTTTTTCAGCTTGTTCTTGTATTGGAAAAGTGCAATAGAATAATGTGCGATCTTTAAAATTAATTTGACTAGCTTTTTGCATTTCTACCACAAATTTTTCATGTTTTTGATTTTCACAATAAACATCATATATAGCTTTTCGATCGCTTTCTATATTCGGTAATTTTTCAGAATTGAGATGCTTTATGTTTGTAATTATTTCTTCGCCTTCTAATTGTAATAAGGCATTTAAAAAACTTATTAAAAATTCTTTGTTAGCAGGAGTCCCAAAAAATTTTTTGAATGCAAAGTCTGTATAAAAATTAATATATCTTTCAATTAATCCTTCTGAGCACATTTTGTTATAAAATCTTGGTTTTCTATTGCAAATATACTAAATATATTGATTATTCAAAAAAATATAAACATTCACATATAATACAAAATAGGCTCGATTTTTCGAGCCTATTTTAATAAAATCAAAATCTAAATCAAACTATTCAGGTTTGATAGCACCACATGGGCAAGCGTCTGCACATGCACCACATTCTACGCATTTTTCTGGATCGATAGAATATACATCACCTTCCATAATTGCTTCTTGTGGACATTCGTCTTTACAAGTGCCACATGCTTGGCATTCGTCTTTTACAATAATATAAGCCATAATTGTTTTTATTTATTTGTGTTTGTTTATTTTTCTGTGGTTGCAAATATATTTTGTTTGTGATAAAGAAAAAAATTTATTTACCACTATTTTTTATTTACAAGTTTTAATCCTGTTTCGGTTATTTCTATTAGTCGTTCGTGATATAGATGACCTACTGCTTTTTTGAATATTTTTTTACTTATTCCAAATATTCGCATTATTTCTTCTGGAGATGATTTATCGGTTAATGGTAAAAATCCACCGTTTTCTTTTATCTTGTTATAGAGAATATCTTGTGTATTGTCAACTACTTTTGCACTACTCTTTTCTAACATTATATCTATACGATTATCGTCTCGAATTTTTCTTACAAATCCGTATGTATATTGTCCAGAACTTACATCACGAAACATTTCGCGATTATAAATCATTCCCCAATGTGAATTGTCAACAATTACTCTATAGCCTAATTCGGTACGTTGATGAATAAATATTTCTACTCTTTCACCTTCATAATAATCAGGTTCTCTGTCGCTCATAAAACGTAATAAACGTTGAGATGCAACAATTCTGTTTGTATTTTCATCAAGATAAATATATACAAAACATTTACGTCCTACACTTGGTTTGTCTTTTTGTTCGCTAAATGGAAGAAGTAAATCTTTGTCTAATCCCCAATCGAGAAAAGCTCCTACTTTTGTGGTTTGAACACATTCTAACCATGCAAATTGATTTACATGTGCGTAAGGCGTTTGTGTTGTTGCTACAAGACGGTCTTCACTATCATTATATACAAAAACATCGATATTATCATCTACTTGTAGATTTTCGGGAACATATTTGTTGGGTAATAATATTTCACCTAGGTCTTCGCCATTTAGATATGCTCCATTTTGAGAAAGTCTCAAGACTTTCATTTTATTATTGTAACCTATTTCTATCATAATGTTTTAATTATTTTTTGGATAATCATACAAATCGAAATCTCCATTTTGATTTCGTTGATTTTTTTCCATTTCTTCTCTTTCAGCTCTTACTTCTTCAATGCTTTTTAAGCATGGATACATCATTTTTATTATACTTGTGCTTATTTTAGTAAACTTGCTATTTTTCGCTGTGTCAGGTAAAAAACTAGCTCTGTTGTCAATTTTTATTAATGAAATTAATAATATCGATGTTATAAAATAATATTTTATTGCTCCAAATATTGCACCTAACACTCTATTTGTAAATCCTTTTTCTAATGATGCTATATGGTCATTTATTATGTTGCTTAGTTTTATCGTTCCATATATTACTCCTATGAACAATAATAATAAAAGAAATATTGCGGATACAGATAATAATCCATATTCAACTTTATTATTTACAAAAGTATTGTAAGATTTTGCTAAATTAACACATAATGTTAATCCTAATACTATGGCAAACGAAGTGATACATTGCGGAATAACACCTTGAGAGAAACCTCTATATGCTCCTATCAATATTAGTGCTATCATTACAACGTCAAAAAAACTTATCCAAATATTTATGTTTATATTTCTTCCTCCGTCATTTATTAAATATAATAATTGACTAGTTAATATATCCATATTTATTGCCAAAATACTTCCCATCACAAATAATTTATTCGTAAAAATACAGAATTATTCAATTCAATGTATCTTTATTTTATTAATTGTATAAAAAATATATTTTCATTAATTGTTATTATAAACTATCATCTTTGTTTTTGGGTTGATATATCCAAGATTATTATAACCATCAGGCAAAGGTTTAAATTGATAACCTTTTCCTGAATATACTTGTAATGTTTTTTCTAATGCATATCTTTGATTTTCTAGGGCTTTAATATTATCGTGAAATACTATTATAGACCCTGACGAAATATTTTTTTCTACATTAAGCCAACATTGTATAGGTGTTATTTTTTTGTCATAATCTTTTGATAGAATATCCCACATGATTATTTGTTTATTGCTGATAATTTGACTTGTTTCGCGATTTTTAATTCGTCCATGTGGTGGTCTAAAAAGATTTGTTTTGATATAATTATCTGCCAATTTTATATTTTCAATATAATTTTTTGTTTTGGTTATCATTCCTTTTAGATGATTAAAAGTATGATTTCCTACGCTATGTCCCTCCCTTATAATCTGATTATAAATATCGGGATACTTAGTCACATTTTCGCCTACACAAAAAAAAGTGGCTTTTGCATTATATCGTTTTAATAATTTTAATGTATTTGGAGTCATCTCCGGAATAGGACCGTCGTCTATTGTGATATACAATATTTTTTGGTCGTTTTCCGGAGTGATTTTCCAAATATAATGTTTAAAAAAGTTTCTAATAAACTTTGGTGGATGAACTATAATTTGCATTTTACATTGAAACTTGTTCAACTAAATAAAGATATATTGCAATTAATTGTTGCATATCTTGTGATAATGTAGAATACCAATTAGTAAATTCTATTGAATTAATATCTGCATTTTCTATCGACATTATTTCTGGATAGTTTTTTAACAAATTGATATAATTTATAGCCCATTTGTTAGCTAAGTCATTGTCTTTTTGTTCTTTTAAAATACGAACTATTTCGTGAGCAATGGCTGTTGAACGATAATTATCTTCAGAAACTGTAGATAATTTATCTTTAGACAACGACAAGAAGTAGGTGATTTCTTGTTTTGTTTGATTTGCTAATAGTTCTATAATTTCGCGACCTTTTTCGTTATCACCTATTTTATAGAAACATTCAGCAATAAACATATCGTAGTAAGAAACTGGTACTAAATTATATGGCATCACTTCTATACAACGGTTCATCACTTCTTGTGCTTTATCTAATTTTCGTTCGTCTATTAATTGTGTTGCAAGTCGAACAAAACAACTCTTAACATTCATCAACATTCTTAGATTGTTTTCGTCAAGATAAACACGTTCGTCATTTATTCCTCCCCAAACAAATTTGTTCATCACATTTTCGTAGAGAATATCAGTATTGATAGTTCCATGATCTGTTTGATTATCTTTTGTTTTGATTGGAACAAAACGATATGCAAATCCATCTAAACGAAAATATCCATCAAGATTTTGATAGGCTTCGCTACCTACTGTAAATGCAAAATAAATAGGACGTTCCCAATTGTTTTGTGCCAAAATGTCTAGCACTGCTAATTGTCCTTTGCGGATATATGTTCCTGGATGTGTCCAAGTTACAGCGTCAACTATTAATGCAGAGTCTTTTTCTGGAACAGTTCCATTTTTTATTACTTTTTCTTTGTCGACTGGTAATAAGAATTTTCCAGTTGGTGCATAGTCTACTTTTTCACCTCCTTGCGACATTGCTTTTGAATTGTCAGTGTCGTCGGCTATAAATGAAATTATATTTGATAATGGTGCTGGCGCATTGCATACATCACGTAACAAAATATCTGTAGATGATTTTAAACTGCTTATGTTTGCAGTGTTAACACCAAAACTTGTGGCTTTGCTGTTTATTGTGTTTACTAAACTTGCAAATTTTGTTAACTGATTTATTTGTCGATTGGCTATAACTTCATAATCAGAAGGCATCATTTGTCTAAAGTTTGATTGGTCTAATATACTAATCAATTGATTGTAAAGTGCATCAAAACGTGTTTTAAATTGTTTGTTTGCTTCAAACTTTTCGTTAACAAATAGTCCATCTTGATTGTTGATATAAACCAAATCACGTGTACTTGCTTCGTATTGACTATGATTTAAACTTATTGGTAATGCTTCAGAATTGTATGCTTTACGTTTCATTTGGTCGATATACCAATCTGTATTGATATATGCCAAGTTTACAACTCTAACGTCAGTTCTAAATCCTTCTACTTCTTGAACATACCACAATGGGAATGTATCATTATCACCGTTTGTGAATAATATTGCATTTGGTTCGCATGATGATAAATAATTTTTTGCAAAATCACGTGCAGTATATCTATAAGAACGGTTGTGATCGTCCCAATTTTGACATGCTAATAATAATGGAGATATCATACATATTGCAACTATTGCCGATGCTATTATATGATTTTCTTTTGTATATTTTTTTAATATATTACATAAGAATGCTACTCCTAAACCAATATACATTGCAAATGCGTAGAACGAACCTGCAAAACTATAATCTCGTTCTCGTGGTTGAAATGGTGTTTGATTTAAATATACTATTATTGCTACTCCTGTAAAGAAAAAGAATAGCATTATTACCCAAAAATATTTTTTACCTTCTTCATTTTTTTTAAGCATAAATATCATACCTAAAATTGCTAATAATAATGGTATAAAGTAATATTTATTAGTTCCTTTATTATTTTGAAGATAATCGGGTAATAAATCTTGATCGCCTAATCTTGCATTATCGATAAATGGTATGCCTGAAATCCAATTACCATTCATTACATTAGAATTATGACCTTGAATGTCATTTTGACGACCAACAAAATTCCACATAAAATATCTTAAATACATGTATCCAACTTGATAATTAAAGAAGAATTTCATGTTTTGTGCAAATGTTGGTTTCTTGTTAACATCTGTTATATCTGCCCAATATTGATAACCTTGAATATGATGTTGTTCTGGGCTATACATTCTTGGGAAGATTGTTGTTGATGATGGGTCATATTTTCGTATTGATTTATAATCGGCTATTTCGTATTTGCCATTACGTTGAATATAATTTGGATTTCCTTCTTCGTAAGCTATTAAATCAGAATTGAAATATTCTCCTGAAAATAGAGGACGGTCACCATATTGTTCACGGTTTAGATAAGATTGCAACGAAAATACATTGTTTGGATTGTTTTCGTCCATTGGCGGTTCGGCTGCTGAACGTATTACTATCATTGCAAATGATGAATAGCCTATTATTATTACTGTTACGCCTAATAATATTGTATTTAATAATACTTTATTTTTTGTGTATGTGTAATATAATCCATAAACTAATCCTCCTAATGCTAATATTGCGTAAATAATTGTACCTGTATTATATGGTGCTCCAAATCCATTTGTGAATACGAGTTCAAATCTTGATGCTAACCATACAACGCCTGGAATTATTCCATAAAGTACTCCTCCTAAAATTAATACAGATACAATAAATGCTTTTATTACTCCAGTAACTGAAACTTTGTATAGTCTAAAATAATATACAAATACAATTGCTGGTATTGCTAAAAGATTAAGTAAATGTACACCAATAGAAAGTCCCATTAAATATGCAATCAATATTATCCAACGATTTGCATATTTAGTGTTTGCTTCTTCTTCCCATTTAAGAATACACCAAAATACAACAGCTGTAAATAAACTAGACATTGCATAAACTTCACCTTCTACTGCTGAAAACCAAAATGTATCGGTATATGCAAAACTTAATGATCCTATTATGCCTGAGCCTATTATAACTATTGCTTGATAAATTGATATTTCTTTGTTTTTTTCACAAATTATTCTTCGTGCAATGTGTGTGATACTCCAATATAAAAATAATACAGTAAAACTACTAGCTAATGCACTTAAACAATTTATCATTACAGGTACTTTGGTAACATCACCAAATGCAAATAATGAGAAAAATCTACCTAATATCATAAAAAAAGGTGCTCCCGGTGGGTGACCTACTTCTTGTCGAAATGCAGTTACTATAAATTCACCACAATCCCAAAAACTAGCTGTAGGTTCAATAGTTAGTATATAGCTGAAAGTTGCTACTGCAAATATTATCCACCCTACTATTGTATCTACAAATTTGTATTGTTTCATTATTTTTTATTGTAAAATTTTATTATTCTTTCTTTTTGGTTTTTAAAACTTCGGTTTCGATATAATAGGTTAAATATCTAGCATTGTCGCTTTGACGTTTAGCACTTGGATGCCAATCTGCTCCATAGCCTAACGAACCATCGTCTTCTTGAAAATCAAATTTAAATAATCTTGTATCTCCACCTGTATACATTGTGTTTAGTGTATTGTAGATGGCGTCAGATAATACTTGCGCATCTTCGTAATGTAACATTGGACTATTACACAATACTATTTTTGCTACAGGATAATGTTTGCGCAATTTTTTGATGAATTCTACGTATGAAACTAGAAATTTTTCTTTGTCATAACCTTTGGTACTTAAATCGTTTGTGCCTAAACATACTACTAAAACATTGGGCTTAAAATTGTCAAATGTCCAAGTGGTTACACTATCGTTTATTAATGTATTTTCATAAACTCTTGGCATTGGCCAATCTGAACCTTCGGTTTTGTCTGCAAAATTTCGATAAATTCCTATTCCAGAACGAGCTACTATCATTGTTTCTGCATCTAAATTTTTACATGTGATGCCTGCAAATGATTTTGTAAAGTTGCTTGTACTATCGGCAAAATGGTCTTCTTTTGAATTGGCTTCAACACCATAACCACATGTTATTGAATTTCCTATAAATTCTATTTTTATTTTTTTATGTTCTGGTTTTAATACTTTTGCTTTTTCATCGATATTAAATCCATAAAATTCAGGTCCACAATATAAACCTTCTGATATTAATATTATTTTAACTGTATGTTCTTCGTTTTTAAGATTTTCTGCCAATATTATTTCACATTTAGGATTTAGTGTATCTTCGTATGTGTTAAATTTTTGGTATGCTCCTCCATCTATTGATTTTACAAAATATCCTGCTTGTGATTTTAATGAAACAGAGCAATATGTTCCTACAAATTTGATTGTAAATGCTGTTCCTGGATAGCAAAATTTATAAGTGTTATTGTCTTGAATATAGCGTCCTTCTATTAATATTTTATCGCTATTAAATACTTGTTGTGTTTTATTTTGTGCCAATATATTTTGTAGAAACAAAATTAATATGGTAGAAACTAATAATATCTTTTTCATCTTGATTAAATTTAGTGAATTTATTACAAAATTGAAAAATAATCTTGAATGTAAAAAATTTCTTTTTAAATTTTTAATTGTTGATTGATAATTCAAATATCTAATTAAAATTCTATTCTACGTTGGGTTCTTATTTCTTTTTTAATTTGTTGAAAAATTTAGAATGAATGTCCATAAATTTTCTTGGAATGTCGAATAGTAATAGCAAGAAAAATATAAAAGATACACTCCATAATACTACCATATTAAAATTATAGGTAGGGAAACGATGATTTTTTATAATTTTTACAGGAGCATAAAAATGTGCACGCCCACAATCTGATACTGGTTCCATAAATATAGGGTCTTTCTTTTGTATAAGTCGATAATTTGGCGATGAATATATTTTTTTTAAAGCTTGTTTGTTTAATACAATTTCGGCAAGTTTATCGTTGTAATAATCTTGCTTAAACATCATTAATCCTTGTTTGCCATATATTTTTTCTAATTCAGTAATTTTTTGTTGTCTACGATAATTTGCTTCGTCGGCTGCTTCTGCATAATATTCTTTTTGTGCTCGTAAAAATAATAGCAAAAAGTTTCCTATCATATCATTAAATTTTTCTGGTATTAAATCGTCGGTTAATTCAAAATTTATTTCAGGATTACGATAGTTTAGATATTCTATTTCGTTTTTTAATATTTTTAGTATTGTGTGATATTCTGTGCGTTCATCATCATTATCACTATATAGTTTTATACATTTTGTGGTCATATTATCTAATTCTGACATTAGATAAGTTGATAAATAAATATCTTTACTTTTTTCTTTGTCGATATCAAAAAATTCTTTTTCATATTCATTGTTTGCAAATTGTTCTACTGCAAGAGCTTCGTATCCCCAACGTGATATCATTAAATCTCCAATAAAAGGTACGTTGATTTTGTCGGTAACACTTTCGTGAAGATCATCAAAATCTATCATTGCTCCTCCAAGTAACATTTGTGGTACTAATACAAATGGTATTAATACATAAATTGCTATAACAGAGTCTAAGGCTGATGATATTATTAATCCTAATATGTTGGCTGAACATGCTGTTGTAAACATTACAAACCAATAATTAAAGGTCATATCTTTTATTTCTAATATCTGATTTGCAACTAATATAAATGATATTGATTGTATGGCTGAAATTAAAAATACTACTAATACTTTATTTGTTATGTAGCTAAATCTACTTAAATTCAAAAACTTTTCTCGTTCAAGAATTTTTCGGTCTCTGATAATTTCTTCTGCTGCGGATGTTAATCCTGTAAACAATGCTACCACAATTATCATAAACAAGAATACTGGTAAATTTTTGTTTTCTGAAAATATATATTCACCGTCATCATTTATATATTTAGTAAAGAACCCTAAAATAAATGCTAAAATTGGAGACTCTAAAAATGTGATAATTAAATATTGTTTATTAGCAAGTTTTGATAAGATATTACGTTTTAAGAATACCGTAAATTGTTGCCAAATATTAGGAATTTTAAATTTTATATTAGGCATATCTGTTTGCGGTAATGGTAAAACAGGGTCGGCGTCAAATGCTAAATATCTATTATAAAGATTATTCCATTCTTTGGGATTTACTTTGCGTTCGTTGGTATATTTCCCAAATTCGTTAACCATCTTGCTTTCAATTATCCTTAAAATCTGTTCGCTATCAATATTGCCGCATGTTGGACATTCACTTTCTGCTGAGTCGGCATATCCACTCATACGTTTAAAATATGATATAGCCTCGATTGGATTTCCATTATAAACAATGTATCCTCCTTTGTCCATTACCCAAAGTTTATCAAATTTTTTAAATGAGTCGGACGATGGTTGATGTATATTTACTATTACTATTCTTCCTTTTATGGCTTGTTGTTTAAGCAATTGCATCACAACTTCGCTATCGTTGCTACTTAATCCTGAGGTTGGTTCGTCTACAAATAATACCGATGGTTCACGAACTAATTCTAATGCAATATTTAATCTTTTACGTTGTCCTCCACTAATTACTGTGTTTAGTGAATTTCCTACTTTTAGATTTTTTATTTCGGTTAAATCTAAATCTGCCAATACTTTATCTACATGTTTTTCTATTTCTTCTTTTTTTAGATTGCCTAAACATAAACATGTATTATAATATAAGTTTTGGTATACTGTTAATTCTTCGATCAATAAATCGTCTTGTGGTACTAGTCCTATTATTCCTGCTGGTTTTTTGTCTTTATTACTGATTTTATGACCATTTAAATATATTTCTCCTGATGCTAATGGATATTTTCCGGTAAGAACATTTAGTAATGTACTTTTTCCTGTTCCACTACCACCCATGATGCCTACCATTGTTCCTGACTCTAGATAAAAGCTAAATGAGTGAATTCCATTTTCTGAATTTTTGTAATGAAACGAAACATTTGACGCTGCAAAGGTTACATGTTCGCGTTCTTCTATTTTTAAAAATCTATTTAAAATATCACTTTGATATATTATTCCTATATTTTCTCCTGTTATGATACCGCCATCTCCAAATACATTTGAACGATTGGCAATAATGTTTCTTCCGTTTAAGGTTAAATGTTTGGTTCCTGAATATACAAAAAATAATACTTCTATTGTTCTAATATATAATATTCTAATTTGTCCATTCATTTCTTGTGAACAAATATGAAGAATATTTTCGTCTGTATCATTGTTGTTGTCAATTAATAAAAAGTCTTTTGTGTTTCCTGCTTTGTTAATATCATTTTGAACAAATGCTAATATATTTTGAAAGTCGCTGTTAGAAATGTTGAATGTTTCACTAACAGTTTTTACAAAGTCTGCTTCTGTATCACTAATTATATCATCAATAAGTACATATTCTATCAACTGAATAAGCACTATAAATTTTTCTTTTTGATGAAGTTCTTCATTTATTTGATTACAAATTTTTAAAACTTTGACACTATTCATTGAGATTTTTTTTCTTTCACCAGATTTGTTGTCTGATTTAGAATTTCGTTCACCTAAGTAATAGTCAAAACGTTTTAGATATTCTTCAACAACATTGGCACTGTGTAAACGTTGAAGATATGATGCAACAATATCTCGTGCATTATTAGATCTATTTTCATCAGTTCTATCGGTAATTAAAGCAAAAAGACGCATTAACGCATCTAATATTTTCTCATTCATAGTGTGACTATAGTTTGGCTACAAAATTACAAAAAAACAATTAATAATTAATAATTAAATTACTGCAACATTCTATCGCTTTCAACATCTCTTAGTTTGCGTTCAATAGCTCTGCTTCGTACACCAGCAGTGTCGATAACATTTGCAGCTTCTGCCAATTTCTTTTTGGTTTTGTCGAGTATATCGCCAAAGGTTGTAAATTCGGTTTTTACTTCTGATAATAGTTTCCAAACTTCGCTACTTCGTTTTTCGATAGCTAATGTTCTAAATCCCATTTGCAAACTTGACAAAAATGCTGCTAGATTTGCAGGTCCTGTTACTGTTATTTTATATTCTCGGCGTAGTGTTTCAAACAATCCTGGACGACGTAAAATTTCTGCATATAATCCTTCTGTTGGAACAAACATAATTGCAAAATCTGTTGTGGTGGGAGGGAGGATATATTTTTTAAGAATATCTTCTGCATTTTTTTTAACAGCTGCTTCAAAACGTGCACCTTCACGTTCTATGTCGCGTCCTGTTTCGTAAGCATCGCATAGTCGTTGATAATCTTCCGTAGGAAATTTTGAGTCGATTGGTAATAATATTGGTTTTCCATCAGGATCATTTCCTGGAAGTTTTACTGCAAATTCAACACGTTGTTGAGTATTAGAAGTTACAGCAGCGTTTACAATATATTGTTCTGGTGATAATATTTGACTTAGAATGGCTTCTAGTTGAACTTCGCCTAAATTTCCTCTTGTTTTTACATTGCTCAACACTTTTTTTAAATCTCCAACGCCTGTTGCTAGTGTTTGCATTTCGCCTAAACCTTTGTGTACTTGTTCTAATCGGTCGCTTATTAGTTTAAATGAGTCGTTAAATCGTTTTTCTAGTGTTTCTTTTAACTTATCATCTACTAATATTTTAATTTCGTTTAGTTTTGTTGTGTTTTCTTCGCGAATTTGTTTTAAATTATTTTCTAGTGTTTCGCGAATATCGTTCATTACTTTTGATATTTCGTCACGATTTAGTTTTGAACTATTTTCAAACAATTGATATAGCTCTTTTAATCTATTAGAAAACAATGTAAGTTGAATTTTTTGACTTTGTGCCAATCCATCAATAGAATGCGAAAGACTTTCACCCATCAATTTAAATTGTGCATTGGCTTCCATACGATTTTCACTATCATTAGAACGATTTTCTTGCCTACTATTCATAAATTCTTCTCTTATAATACGTTCTTGACGTGATATTTCCGTTCTAAGATTATTTATTTGATTATTTAAATCTTCTAAATCTTTATTTTTGTTTTTTCTTAATAATATCAATAATGTATTCGTTATTAATATTATTGCAATTATCACTAATAGTGTTGTATCCATATTGATATACATTTTTTTGATATAGCATTGCAAATTTATATAATATTTATAAATGAAGAAATAAAAAGAACCAATTACTTAAATAAAAACTAAAAAATAGTATATTTGCAAAAAAATAAAAATCCGGCAATTATGAAATTTCCTAAAACCAGATTAATAAAAATAATAATAACTATATCATTATTATTAAGCGCATTTACATCTAATGCTCAATTAAATACCAAGGTATATTTTTCACCACGTATTACATTAGGTTGGTGTTTTTATACAGGATTTACTTATGGTGTTGATTTAACATTTGGATTAATTAATCTAAAAACCGAAAATCCAGAAATCAATTTTTGTTTATCACCACAATATTATTTTGTTAATTACAAAAATTCTCAACATAGTTTAATATCATTTAATCTTGTAATAGAGTCTGACTATTATAAAATAATGGCAGGTATGGGGCAAGCTTCAACAAAATGGGGATTTAAAAACATAAATCATAATAAAGCATTTGGTTATCATGTTGGTGCTGGACTTTCTACTGATAGTAAATATACTCCATGGATCGAAGCCAAAACTTTTATTCTTCATAATGGATATTGGGAATTTTATTCTCGTCCATATTATTTAAGTGCTGATATGTATTTTAGACCAGAACCATACATATTTTATGAAAAAAATGATGGTCAACAATAATTGGTTAGTAATACTTGAATAAGTTAATTTTTGAGATACAATTTAAATACAAAAAGTATCTACATTAATTTGTAGATACTTTTTGTATTTTTTTGTGGAGAGGAGATATTAAATCTTAAAATATTTAATCATATCAACAAGATTATTTGCTTTTATAGAAAGATTTTGACTATTAGAAGCCATTTCTTCTGAAATAGAAGCAAATTTTTGAGTTGTATTGTTAAAGTTTTGAACAGCATTATTAATAAGATTGCTACCAGAAGCTTGTTCTTGACAAGCAGATGTGATTTCGCGTACTAAAGTGGTGGTACGTTCAATTTCTGGTAACACTCCTAAGAATATATCTTTAGTAGTTTGAGCAATATTCATTGATTGTTGCGAAACAGTATCAATTTCTTTTGCTGCATTAGCACTATGTTCAGCAAGTTTTCTAATTTCAGCAGCAACTACAGCAAAACCTTTACCATGTTCGCCAGCTCGTGCTGCTTCTACTGCTGCATTTAATGCTAATATATTAGTTTGAAATGCTATATCATCTATAACAGAAATTTTATTTACAATTTCTTGCATTGCTTCAACAGCTTTGCCTACTTCTATTGCACATGTTTTAATTGTATCAAAAGTTTTGGCTGCAATTTTTTCAGTTTCACGAGCATTTTCACTATTTTGTTGAATACTAGAACTCATTTCTTCTATCGATGATGATACTTGTTCGGCTGATGATGCCTGATCGTTTGCACTTTCAGACATGTTTTTTGCTGAAGCATTTATATCTGTTCCTGTGGCATTAATTTCGTTTGTGGTTTGATTTATTGATTGAAGTATTTGTTTTAGATTTGTATTGAGTGAATACATAGAATTTTGAAGTTGTGCCACAACGTCACTTTGATTTGATTGTTCTATATTTTGTGTTAAATCTCCTAATGATAAGTTGATAGCTTTTTGTAGTGTGTTGTGTAGCGGATTGATAATACTTCTTATAATATATAATGATACAAAAATTATTAAAATTAATACGATAATAACACCTAATAATAATTTAGTTCTAGAATATAAAATAGCTTTATCAATATATTTAGTTGAATTAAGAACTAATTTGTTTATTTCTTGTTTTAAACTATTAGTATAATTTGCAACTTCGTCTTTTAAACCAGTGGCTTCTGCAATTTTTGTGTTAGCTTGTTCAAAACTATTTTTAAAATCAACAGAACTATTTTCATATTTAGCAAAAAGTTGTTTGGCTTCTAAATAGTCTTGATAATAGTTTGTATTAACAAGATATTTGTTTAAATCATTTAAATTAGATTTAATTTTCTCGATTTCGTTGTTTTTTATGATAGAAGTTAAAGATTGTGTTGTAATTTCTTGATTAGCATTTTTATTAATTTGTTCTAATTTAGAAAGTGCAATTGCTAAATTTTTAGAGGTTTGGTTGCTATTAATGATATTTTGATAAATTTGATTTCGAAGATAAGAAATACTATTTTCAAAATCTTTTTTTTGTTTGCCAAAAGTTTCAATAAAAACTAATCTAGTTTTACGTGTTTCTCTAGAATTAATGGCCAATTGTTTGCCGCCTTTCACGTATTTCCAAGTGATTTCAAATGTTTTGTTTAACTCTTCGTTAAAAGTTTCACCTTTCATTAAATCTGAAATCAATTGCATACAACTATCTGCTTTTATTGTACCATTTAACGCATCTAAACTTTGTTTTTCGTCTGAAGTTTTAACGGCATTAAAAAAACAATTAAAAGCTTCTTTAACGTCAACATCTACTTCTGATGATAAATCATACATTTTAATGTATTTGTCTGATAGTTTTTGCGTTTCTTCATTAATAATAGCTATCTTAAAGAATAAAGCTAAACATATAATAATAAGAGGAATTGTTATTAATACAAATAATGTAATAAATTTGTATTTTAAAGATAAGTTGTTAAACAAAGTCATGATGTGTATTTTTTTTTTGATTATTACTAAGGTTATTATTTAATAAATAAAAATTAGCAAAAAAAACGCCAATTTATACTAATTTATATAAAATAGATATTAATTGTTTGAAATATATTAGAGTATATTTTTTTCAAAAAAATAATTCAAAACAGATACGTTAATCCAAAAAAATTCCTTAATTTTCAACTCTGAAAATTTAGAGCGGAACATTGCCTAAACATTTACGTAATAGTCCTATTAAAAAGGTATTTAAAAACATTTTTTTAACGATCCAAAAACACAACTATGGCATCAACAGAACTAATTCCTGACTATATATTTGAAACAAGTTGGGAAGTCTGCAACAAAGTAGGTGGAATTCATACAGTAGTATCTACAAAAGCGCAGACATTGAAAGAAAAATTCGGCGACAAACTAATAATGATAGGTCCCGATATTTGGCGTAATACAGAAGAAAATCCTGAATTTAGAGAAGATAAAACATTATTTTCTGATTGGAAACGCGTTATGGAACGTAAAGAAATTCGCGTTAGGATTGGACGTTGGAATATTATTGGAGAACCTATTGTAATTTTAGTTGACTTTTCATCAAATGTTCCCAAAAAAGATAAAATATTTGCCGAATTATGGGAAACTTATAAATTAGATTCAATTTCTGGTGATTGGGGATATATTGAACCTGTTATTTTTGGTTATACCGCTGGTCAAGTTATCGAAAGTTTTTGTTCTTATAATCTAAAACCAGAAGATAGAGTAATAGCTCATTTTCATGAATGGATGACTGGTGCAGGAATTCTTTATATCGAAAAATATGCACCTGAAATTGCTTCGGTCTTTACTACTCATGCAACATCAATTGGTCGTAGCATTGCTGGAAATGGTCAACCATTATATGGTCCTTTAAAAAATTATAATGGTGATGATAAAGCCCGTGAATTAGGAATGGTGGCTAAACAAAGTTGTGAAAAACTTTCTGCATTAACAGCAGATAGTTATACAACTGTTAGCGAAATCACAGCGCAAGAATGTCTTCAATTTACAGAACGTAAAATTGATATTGTTACACCAAATGGTTTTGAAGACGATTTTGTTCCTAAAGGTACTGTTTTCGACAAAAAACGTAAGTTGGCTCGTAAGGTTATGCTTAATGTTGCTTCTAAAATGTTTGGTAAAGAATTTAAAGATTCTACAAAGATTTTAGGTACTAGTGGTCGTTATGAATATAGAAATAAAGGTATTGATGTTTTTCTTGACGCTTTAAAAATTATTAAAGATTCTAATAAACTAGAAAATGATTTATTAGCCTTTATTATGGTTCCTGCCAACAACTATGGAGCTCGTGAAGATTTAAAAAATGCTATTAATGGTGGTTCTGAACCTATTCATAATGATGATTATAACAAATATTTAACTCATGGGCTTCACCATGTTGAATATGATGCTATAATAAATAGAGCAAGAAATTTAGGTATTGATAATAGTGCTGATAGCAAGATTAAATTGATTTTTGTGCCATCATATTTAAAAGGTGATGATGGTATTTTTAATCTACCTTATTATGATTTGTTAATTGGAATGGATGTAACTGCATTCCCTTCATATTATGAGCCATGGGGATATACTCCATTAGAAAGTATTGCATTCTCAGTACCAACCATAACAACTGATTTAGCTGGTTTTGGAAAATATACCGAAGGTTTGTTGCCAAGCAACGAAAAACCTGTTTTTGTTTTAAAACGTACTGACGAAAATTATCATGAAGTATGTCAAAAACTTGCTGACGCAGTTGTTTATTATGTTTCTGCAAATAAAGAACAAGTCGAAAATAATCGTAATGCTGCATATCAATTAAGTCAACAATTTTTGTGGAAGAACCTTACAAAATATTATTTAAAAGCCTATTCAACCGCTATGGAACGTTCAAAACCTCGTGTTGATAGTGCAGATTTTTCAAAATATTCAAAAGAACCTTATAACATAAAAGAAATAAAAGTGAATAAACCTATTTGGAGAAATATCCAAGTTCAGCCAAATCTCTCTGGCAAATTTAAAGGCTTGGAAGAAATGTCATACAACCTTTGGTGGTGTTGGAATTATGACGCAGAAGAATTATGGCAAACTATTGGCGAAGACGGTCTTTGGGAAAAGAGTGGACGCAACCCTATTTCTTTGTTGCGTTTAGTTGATTTCAATAGACTAACAGTGTTAGAAAACGATTCTGATTTTATTGCAAAATACGAAGCTGTTTATGCTAAATTCCGTGCTTATATGGACGAAAAGAAAAATGCTAAAGGTCCTAGTGTTGCATATTTTTGTATGGAATATGGTATTAACGATTCTTTAAAAATATTCTCTGGTGGTCTTGGTATTTTAGCTGGTGACTATTTGAAAGAAGCTTCTGATTGCAATGTGGATATGTGTGCTGTCGGTTTGCTTTATCGTTATGGTTATTTCCGTCAAAGACTTTCTATTTACGGTGATCAAATTGCAGAAGATGTTCCTCAAGACTTTAGATTGTTGCCTATCACTCCTGTTAAAGAAGGTGATGGTGAACAAATGGAAGTTATTGTTGCATTTCCTGGTCGTAAACTTAGAGCAAAAGTTTGGAAAGCTGCCGTTGGTCGTATAGATTTGTATTTATTAGATACTGATTTTGAAGGTAACTGGGATCAAGACCGTTGGGTTACTCATCATCTTTATGGTGGTGACCGTGAAAATCGTTTAAAACAAGAAATGCTTCTTGGTGTTGGGGGTATTCGTGCTTTAAGAAAACTTGGTATCACAAAACAAGTTTACCACATGAACGAAGGTCATGCTGCTTTGATGGGTATTGAACGTCTTAATAATTTAATTACTGAACGTAACTTTACTTATACAGAAGCTTTAGAAATTGTTCGTGCTTCTACTTTATATACAACTCATACTCCTGTTCCTGCTGGTCACGATGCTTTCCCTGAAGATATGATTCTTACTTATATGGGTCATTATCCTGAAAGATTAAATATGTCGTGGAAAGATTTTCTTGCTCTAGGTAAACCAAATGTTGATGACCGTGGTCAAGAATTTAATTTCAGTTATTTAGCTTGTAAACTTTCTCAAGAAGTTAATGGAGTGTCAATGCTTCATGGTGAAGTTACCAAAAACATGTTTAACTACATGTGGGACGGTTATTATCCTCAAGAACTTAATATTGGATATGTTACTAATGGTGTTCACTATCCAACATGGGCTGATAAAGATTGGCAAAAATTCTATGAAGAAACTTTTGATAAAAAATTCTTAAATGATCAAAGTAACGAGTCTATTTGGAATGCTATTCAAAAGGTGGACGATGAAAAGATTTGGAAAATGCGTCAGAAAAAACGTAAAGATTTAATCGATTACATTAAACAACGTTTAGATTCAGACTGGATTCGTCGTCGTGAAAATCCTTATCAACTTGTTAAAATTAAAGAAAATCTTAACGAAAACGCATTAACAATTGGTTTTGCTCGTCGTTTTGCAACATATAAACGTGGTAATTTGTTGTTTACAAATTTAGAAATGCTTTCTAAGATTGTTAATAATGCTGATCGTCCTGTTCAATTTATTTTTGCTGGAAAAGCTCACCCTGCTGATGGTGGTGGTCAAGGTATTATTAAACAAATTACTGAATTTGCTAAACGTCCAGAATTTGTTGGAAAGATTTTATTCTTGGAAGATTATGATATTTCTTTGGCAAAACGTTTGGTTTCTGGTGTTGATATTTGGTTGAATACACCAACACGTCCTCTAGAAGCTTCTGGAACATCGGGAATGAAAGCCGTTATGAACGGTGCTATTCACTTCTCTGTGCTTGATGGTTGGTGGGTAGAAGGTTATCGTCCTGATGGGGGATGGTGTTTGCCTCAAGAACGTAGCTATCAAGAACAAAACTTCCAAAATGAATTAGACGCTTCTACTATTTATAATATTATTACTGAAGATATTTGTCCTAAATTCTATACTCGTAATAAGAAAGGTGTTCCTGAACAATGGGTAAGTGTAATCAAAAATTCTATTGGTCACATTGCTCCAAACTTTACAATGAAACGCCAATTAGATGATTATTATGAACGCTATTATAATAAACTTGCTAAAACAGGTAAAAAGGTAACAGAAAACGATTTTGCTGTTGCTCGTGAACTTGCTGCTTGGAAACATAAAGTAATGGCTAATTGGGACAAAATTAACGTTGAAAAGATTAATTTCTTTGAAATTGTTCGTGATCCTTTGTATATGGGTGAAGAATATTTTGGTGAAGTTGTTTTAGATTTAGGTGTTTTAACTCCTGATGAAGTTGAAATTGAAATGGTTATTACCGAAGTTGCTAACGATGGTAATACAAAGATTTTATCTGCTTCTCCTTTAAAAATGGAAAAACATGTAGGACGTTTTACTCACTATAGTATTGAAATGATACCTTTTAAACCTGGTAATTTCAACTATGGGTTCCGTATGTTCCCTAAAAATGCTAATCTTTCTCACCGTTGTGATTTCGCTTTAGTAAAATGGTTGTAGTTTTTTAACTATATTATATAGCGGACAGTAACATACTGTCCGCTTTTTTTATGTTTATTTAAAATATCTTTTTATTATTTTGTAAAACTTATGGCAATTTTATTAATGAAATATAATAGAGAGTAAAATATTTTTAAGAATTTTAATATATAAATTTAGAACAAAATATACTTCCAAATTTTTAATAATGAGATTTCTTATTTCAAAATAATTCCTTATATTGCATACCGAAAGATTTAAAATCCTTAACAATGGAAGTAACTACGATAAAATGTCCAAATTGTAATTCTGATTTAAAGTTTAATGCCGAAAACCAAAATTGGAGTTGCGAATTTTGTGGTTCTGCTTTTAGTCAAACTGAAATTGCTAGTATTACACAAAAGTCAGAACAATATTCTCAATCAAATCCTACACAAGCTGATATCGATCAACCTGAACTTACTGTTTATAAATGTAAAAGTTGTGGTGCTGAAATGGTTACAGACGAAAATACAGCAGCTACTTTTTGTGTATATTGTGGTAATGTAGGAATTATGAAAAATCGTCTTGAAGGTAAATTTAAGCCTGATTATATTATTCCTTTCAAAAAAACTAAAAAAGAAGCAATTCAAGCCTACAACGATTATAGAAAAGGTAAGGTTTTAGCTCCTAATGAATTTGGAAAACCTGAAAATATTGATAAAATTACTGGTGTATATATTCCATTTTGGCTTTATGATGGAAATGCTTTTGGGCGTGTGTCTGGCGAACGTCATGATATAACAACATGGCGTCAAGGTAATTATACTTACACTAAAACTGATATTTATCATATCGATCGTGCAGGTTCTATTCAATTTGAAAAAGTGCCTGCTGATGGTAGCAAAAAATTTGATGATGATACTATGGATTCTATTGAACCTTTCGATTTTAAAGAAATGATTCCTTTTAATTATTCTTTTTTATCTGGTTTTTTAGCTGAAAAATATGATGTTGGTCCTGATGAGGATAAAGAGCGTGCTTCGTTACGTATGAAAAATTCTATAATTCAATCTTTAGATTCTACTATTGTTGGTACGTTGATTAATCGTCAAGAAAACAAAGAAAACAATTTTACTGATATAAAATATGCAATGTTTCCTGTTTGGATGTTGAATACTATTATTGAAGGTAAACCTTATACATTTGCAATGAATGGTCAAACTGGGCGTATGGTTGGTAATATTCCTATTGATAAGGGGAAAGCTTTTAGATTTTTCCTTTTTAGAGCATTAATCGCTATGGGAATTTTTAGTGCCATTGCTTGGTTCTTTTTTATGTAATTTATAAAAGTGTTTATTATGAAAAAGCTATATATTTTTATTTTATTTTTATTGTTTGCAAATATTACATTTGCTATGGATAATAAAGACGATTGGTCTGATTTTGTAATTGCCAAACGTTCTGAACGAAATCTTTATGTTCATAAACAATTTATACTTGATAATTTAACTCAAGATAAAATTGATTGTGCTTTATCCACTCCATATGTTGACACTACTATTAAAGTATACGACGTTGCTGGTTTATTATCAAATGAAGAATATTCTAAAATTAAACACAAAGTTGATGCTTTTATAAATAGAAATAATATTGACATGGTGATTCTTACTATAAACGAAAATTGGAAACAATCAGGTTATGGTAATAATCCTTCTCAAAATTTTGCTTTTGATTTTTATGAATACAATGATTTTGGACGTGGCGAAAAAAATATTAATGGTTATGATGGTGTTATTTTTATAATTGATTTGCAATATCGCAAATTTTATGTTTACGATAGAGGTAAACCAAATGAAAAATTTGGTGTTGCAATGTCTAATGTTGATAAATATATTCAGACTATGACTCCTGATTTGAGAATAGGTAATTATTATGCAGCAATGTCATATCTTATTGATGAATATGAAAACGATTATATTTATGAAATCACTTTCCCTGTGTGGAAATGTATTTTATTTTCTTTAATATTAGCTTTAATATTATTATTGGTAGAAAAGAGCAAATATAAAAACATTTATCAAGCAACCTCAGCGCAAAATTATATTGTTCCAAATTCGTTTAAATTAACTGTAAAACGAGATTCATTTGTAAGAACATTTACTACAAAAACTTATAATCCACCGTCATCAAGTGGAAGTGGTGGACGAAGTTCAGGAAGTAGTGGTGGTTCGTTTGGCGGTGGCGGCGGAAGTTTTTAAGTTGTAAAAAAATAACTTGTAATAAAAAAATGCGAGTATTATTGATTTGATAAATACTCGCTTTTTTTTTAAAATATACTATTTACTTGCTACAATATTTATATATTCAACATAGTTTCCTTCTTTATCAAAAACATATTCAATGTAGTTTTCTGTTTGGTCATCTTTATTGATAAAAACCTTTCTACCTTCTTTTTCAGTTTCTTCTAAAGAATTGTCGTAGTTGCAAACAAGATTATATTCGTCAGAGTTAATATCAGATGCTATATCAGAAGTGTATATTGTTATTTTTTCAATGTTACCGTTGCTATCTTCAACAACAGAAAAACGTTTACCTAAATTGTTGCTATATTCAAATTGATTGCCTTCTTGTTTAATAGTGTAGTTTTTGATATATGAGGGATGCGGTTCACCTAAATTAATACCTTTTATAGTCCAATGACTGCTAAGACCATTGTAGCTTATATAGTTAGTTGGGAAAAATTCAGGTTCAATTTCATCAAAATTTTCACCATTCCATATAAATCTTAGTCTGTGAAAACCATAATCAAATTCATATTCATAACCACTATTGTCACCTTGAGAATAATAAAGAATGTTGTCAAATATAAGTTTATTATAATTTGTATTATTTTCGTCAATTTTGTTATCAGCACCTAAGAAAAATAAGTAGTCATGAATAAAATCTTTTAGTTTTTTTTGAGGTAGTTTTATAGAAGAAGGAGATAATTGTCCATTTTTGTAATCATAAGTATGAGAAATACAAACACCATCGATACACATAAACACTAAATATCCACCTGTTTTGTATGGAAATAATTTGAGTTTTTCTGTATATGTAATATTAGCACCGTCACATTCAGAGTATGTATCGGTTTCAATTTCTCGTTCGTAGGTGAGAGTGTCAATCTTTTTTATTATAGGATTTCCTTTCCAATCTTCTTTTGAAATTTTGTTGTATATTTCTTTTATAATGTTTTCGTCAATAATTTCATTTGAATTTATTGATGTTGTATTATCTGTTGATACAGTGTTGTTAGTGTTATTAGAATTAGGATT
Source organism: Bacteroidales bacterium (assembly GCA_024413595.1). Lineage (GTDB taxonomy): Bacteria > Bacteroidota > Bacteroidia > Bacteroidales > UBA3824 > UBA3824. The sequence continues at coordinate 15,711 of JAKSUC010000027.1, read as the reverse complement.
GTTTTTATTTTCTGAACAAGAATTTAATAGTATTAATATAAATACTGAGAATAATATTTTTTTCATAATTATAGATTTTTTTAAATTGTATTAACTAAATTAATCCATTGATAAATAATATAAATCAAAAGAGGAAAAGCTAAAAGAACTGCTATTGTAGTATAAATAGTTATGTCCATAGCCTTGATAGCTTTAAAATTTGTAGATAAGTATAGTTTATTTTCTTTATTAAAACTTTCAAATTCAATTTTATTGTCTCCAACCGATGCCATAAAGTTAACAGGAGTGTTTTTGTTGACTCCTAAATATTTATATCTTACTTTATCGTTGTGAAATTGCATATTTAGATAATCGTCTTTTAGATTTTGTTTTAGTTCAGGTTTGCAAATTTTAGAAGTAACATTTTCAAGAGAATTAGTATCAAATTCAATTTGGTTAACATTAATAGTTAATGTATCTAAAATAGTAAAAGGTTTAGAAATAATATTATTGCTTTTTTCTTTCCAATATTTAAAAATAAGTTGACGATGAGGTGCTTGAGATTCATATTTTTCAGTTATCTTTTTTAAGAATATCATAGAATAGTCACCTTGATTAACAACATTGTCACCTTCAAAATTTGTATCACCATCTAAAATAATATCTTTAAAAATATATTTTTTTAAAGGTTTAAGCATAGCTTGTTTCAAATCTTGTTTAGATGAGATAATAGGTAAATCTCCTCTTTTAATTTTTGTAATTTTGTTTAAAGTGTATAAAATTATACAAATAACAATATAGATAATAATAGCAATTAAAATTTTATTCATAGTATTTAATTTAATTATTGATTATAAATTTAATTTTATTAATCCAAATTTCAAATCTTTTTGATTTTTTAATCAAAGTTTCTATTGAAATATCTTTAAGTATAATTATACTATCAGCAACTTTGTGATAGTTAAAAATATTCTTTAATCTTTTTGATGGAGAAGTTTCTTTACCTCCATTAATGTCTTCAATATTTTGATATTTTTGTGTTATTTCATTTATTAATTCAAGTTGTTTTGTAGTTAAAGCTAAATTTTTAAATGCTTCAGTATTTGCAAACAATAATGTTTCAAATTCGAATTTTTGTATATAAGGTATTATTTGATTATAATTTAATTCTTTTATTATTTCAGATTCTATATTATCGATTTTATTACCATCAGTTGTATATCCAGGAAAATCGTTAGGTAAACGGTAAAAATCAATAAATGTAGTAATCCATGGTTTCCCTTGAGCACTAATGCGTTTTACTTCGTTACGTAAATATTCAAAGCAAATATTACCACCTTTCAATTTTAGTTTCCTGTTAGTTGTAATTTTTTGAGCATTTATTAGCCAACCATTTGCGCCATATGTATATAAATAAGGTATAAGTTTTTGATTAACAAAATTAAGTTCGCAATCTCCTTCTACTATAAAAACTAATCTTTTTTCCATAATTTATTTTAAATAGGTTGTCCGCCAATTATGTTCATTTCCCAAATTTCGCCAAGACTATATTCTTCAAGCCATTTGTCTAAATCTTCTTTATTGAGTCTTGAATATTCAGATGCAGATTGTTTAGCATTGACAACAATTATATCTTGAGGTTCAAAATTATCAACAAGATTTGTAGATTGAGTGCTAATAATTATTTGTGATTTTTCAGACGCTTTTTGTAATAAAGCAGATAATTGATTAATGGCTTGAGGATGTAATCCTAATTCAGGCTCATCAATAATTATAGTTTGAGGAGGTTCTGGTTGAAGTAATAATGTGGCTAAACAAATAAATCGTAATGTGCCGTCAGATAATTGCCAATCACCCATTGGAATATCTTGTTTATTGGTATGATACCATTCAAGTCTAATAGTTTCTGGGTTAAGACGATTTGGCTCTAACAAAAATGATTTAAATGATGGCGTTACTAATGATATTGTTTTTTCAATTAGTTTATAATTTTGTGGATATTGTAATTTTAAATAATATAAATATGGAGCAATATTACTTCCATCACTACGTAAATAGTGATTGTCGTTTATTGATTTATATCCTTTTATAGGTGATTGTGAACTTGTATCATGAAAATGATAAATCTCAAATTTATTTAAAAGAATATTTACATAATAGGCTTGTCCTTTATTATTATTTTTAATACTTGCTTCATTTTTGTTTTCATCGCAAATTTGTGTATGCCAAATTCCGTATGAATTAAAAGAAGTGTATGCTTTTGAAATATATAAATTATCTTGATTTTCTTTTAGTTCTATTGTATATCTGTTTAGATAGTTATTATTTGTAAATTCTAATTCAATAGACAAAGTGTTTGTTGTACGTTTGCCAAAGTGAAGAATTGAATTAGCTCCTCCGTTTTCAATCACATATTTTTGAAGACTTTCTTGACTAATAGCCTTCATTAATTCAAATGCAGAAATAAAATTACTTTTACCAATACCATTTCCTCCAATCAATATATTAATCTGATTAAGAGATATAATCTGTTCTTTTATAGATTTATAACCTTTTATTTTAATTGTATTGATTTTCATTTCAGTCTTGTGTTTATATTGCAAACATACATATTTTTTTTGAACTATTTTAAGTCAATTAAAAAAAAGTATTATTAATTAGGAAAATAACATTAATTATTAATACACAACATTATTTTTTATTAAATTTGCATTGAATTTTGAATAGAGAAAAGATGAATTTAAGTGATGTAGAAATTGATAATAAAGCAATAATTACCAAAATAAAAGGACGTGGCACGTTTCGCAAACGTGTTATGGAAATGGGGTTTGTTAAAGGAAAAATTGTTCATGTTGTTAAAATAGCTCCATTAAAAGATCCAATAGAATATGAAATAATGGGTTATCATTTGTCGCTTCGTAGAAAAGAAGCTGAAATGATTGAAGTTGTTACTATGGATCATATTAATGAGGCACTTGAAACGTCTGATAAAAACTTAACTATAGAACAAATTATCAAAAATGAAGTAGAAGACCACGGTAATGTTGTAAATGTTGCATTAGTAGGAAATCCAAATTGTGGAAAAACAACATTTTATAATTTTGCGTCAGGAAGTAAAGAACATGTAGGTAATTATTCTGGAGTTACAGTAGATGCCAAATCTGCAAAATTTGAATACGAAGGTTATACAATTAATATTACAGATTTACCAGGAACATATTCGTTAACAGCTTATTCAGCAGAAGAAATTTATGTTAGAAAATATATCACCGAACAAAGTCCTGATGTTGTAATCAATATGGTTGATGCGTCAAATCTTGAACGTAATCTTTATTTAACCACACAATTGATTGATATGGATATTAAAGTGGTGGTTGCCCTAAATATGTATGATGAGGTAGAAGCCCGTGGTGATAAATTGGATTATATTTCGCTTGGACAAATGCTGGGTATTCCTTTTATACCAGTTGTTAGTAGCAAAGGTCGTGGATTTGGGGTATTGTTCGACACTGTATTACGTGCATTTGAAGATAAATCGCCTACAATTAGACATATTCATATAAATTATGGACAAGATATTGAAAATGCGTTAGATAAAATTCAAGACAAAATTTATATTCATAATGATAATACAATTTTATCTCGTATTCCTTCAAGATTTTTGGCTGTAAAACTGCTTGAAAAAGATGATGATATAAAACAACTTGTTCTTGAAAATACCGAAGATGGTGTTCATTCTCATAATGAAACTAAGATTGAAAATATTCAAAATCATATTGATAGTCCAAGTTGTATTATAGAAGAAGCTGATAAACAGATAAGTAATTTAGAAACAATTTATAAATCAGATACTGAAAGTATAATAACCGACATAAGATACGGATTTATAACAGGAGCATTAAAAGAAACTTATACTGTTGGCTCCAAAAATACACGAAAATTTACCAATAAAATAGACCAAGTTTTAACTCATAAAATATGGGGAGTTCCAATATTTTTGACATTTGTATTGTTAATGTTTGAAGTTACCTTTATTTTAGGTCAATATCCAATGGATTGGATTGAAAGTGGAGTTAAATTTATAGGAAATTTGGTTAAAGAATATATTCCTAATGGTATATTTAAAGATTTAATATCTGATGGAATTATAGGTGGAGTAGGAGGGGTAATTGTATTTTTACCTAATATTTTATTATTGTTTTTGTTTATTTCAATAATGGAAGATACTGGTTATATGTCGCGAGTGGCATTTTTAACTGATAAGGTAATGCACAAAATAGGACTTCATGGCAAATCTTTTATCCCTTTAATAATGGGATTTGGATGTAATGTGCCCGCTATTATGGCAACACGAACTCTAGAAAATAAAAGTGATAGAATAGTAACAACTTTGATAAATCCTTATATAAGTTGTAGTGCACGTTTGCCTGTTTATGCTGTTATGGCAGGTGCTTTTTTCTCAAATCATCAAGGCATTATTACTTTTAGTGTTTATCTTGTAGGAATTATTGTTGCAGGTGTTATGGCAAAACATTTTCGTCGTAGATTGTTTAAAAGTCAAGAAGCTCCGTTTGTGATGGAATTGCCTCCTTATCGAATACCAACTTTGCGCAGTGTTTTAAAACATATTTGGGAAAAAGCTCAACAATATCTCAAAAAAATGGGTGGTATTATTTTAATAGCATCTATAATTATTTGGGCGTTGGGATATTTTCCTCAACATTCTGCTCAATCTGATGCAATAGAACGAGAAATTTCAGAAACAACAAATTATTATAATAATTTATTAGAAAACTCAGAACAAAATAAAGAAAAAATAATCTCAGAGAGAGATAGCGTTTTGAGTATTGCACAATTAAATTTAAAATCTGTACAACAAGAAAATAGTTTTATAGGACGTATAGGAAAATTTATAGAACCAGCAATTCGTCCATTAGGATTTAATTGGAAAATGGGTGTAAGTATAATTACAGGTATAACAGCCAAAGAAATAGTAGTATCAACCATGGGCGTTTTGTATCATAGTGATTCTGAAAACACAGAGTCTTTGTCAGAAAAACTCAAATCAGATAAATCAACCACTCCTATAACACCAGCTTCTGCGTATGGATTTATGGTTTTTATTTTGCTTTATATGCCTTGTATTGCGTCTTTAGTTGCTATTCGTAAAGAAACTGGACACAAAAGATATTTGGTTCAATCTATAGTGTATAGTTTAGCAATTGCATGGATATTAGCATTTATCATAAAAATTGTGTTTTAATAGAAAATAAATTTTTTTTATTAAAAAAAAGTATTGATATTAGACTAATTTTTGAGACGATAAATTTAGCACTATATTTTTTTAAATGAAACATATAATAAAAATACTAATTGCTTTATTGCTAATGATATATGTTTCTACTAATTCAGTAGCACAAAATAGCGAATTTGAAATAGATTCTGCTACTAATGCTATTATTGCCAATTGTCTCGAGAATAGTTTACAACCAAACAATTTAAAAATATCAGATTCTTTATTATTGGTTGCTCAAAATACTAATAATATTAGTTTGCAAAAACTTTCTTATATAATTAAACTACAATATTATTTATATAACCAAGATTCAACGGCTTTTTCAATTTTTGATAAATTAATAGAAATTTTTTCACAACGTCAAGAGTGGGAACAATATTTTGATTATTCTAATAGAAAATGTTATTTTTATATAGAACTAAATAGAATACCAGAAGCAATTGATTATGCAAAACAAATAAATAATGAGGCAAATTCCTTAGATTATAAATATGGAATGATGTATTGCAATATAACATTAGCAACAATTTATCAAATGCGTTTTGAATATAAAATTGCTATAAATTATTTGTTGAAAGCAGAAAACATTGCTATTAAAAATAAATTTGAAAATTTAGACTATATTTATCCTTCTTTAGCAGAATATTATAGCTTTATTAGAGAAGAAGATAGCGTTGTTTATTATTTAAATAAAGCTCAAAATATTATTTATGCCTCAAAAGATTCTTTAGCAATAGATATTTTTGATTTATGTAAATTGATTGTGAAAAAAGAACCTGATAATCAGAAATATTGTGATGAATATTTAAGATTGTCGTCAAAATCAAATTATGAATATATTATAGATGATGATAATAGAAATTTGGCTAAAGCATATTATTTTGCACATTTAAATGATAAAAATAATGCTTTATATTTATGTAGTCAAGTTAAAGATAGAAATCTACAATTTTTACATAAAATTTTGATTCTAGAAATGTTTAATGATTGGGAAACTGCTTATAAAACAAATCTAGATTATGTATCATATCAAGATTCTATAAGAACAGTATTTCAAAAATATGATATAGCAGAACAAGATGCAAATTTTAACAATGTACAATTACGAAAAGAGTCTAGAAATTTATTAAAACGTAATAGATTAATTATAAATATTTCTATAATCTCTTTCTTAGTTTTGATTTTTATAGTATTAGTATTTTCATTTATAAAATATAATAAAAGAAAAAAATGGTTGGAAAAGGAAGTACTGCTAAAAACAGCAGATTTGACCCAAAAAACCGAAGAAATACAACAACAAAATATAGAAATAACAAATCAACGCGATAAATTAGAAAAAATAACCAAAGATATAACCGCAAGTATCACAAGTGCAAGTCGAATTCAGCGAGCAGCTGTACCTACTATCGAAAATTTAGTAAGCATTTTTGGAGAATGCTTTTTATTATGGCGTCCAGTAAGTATAGTTTCAGGCGATTTTTATTGGGCGGCAGAAGTTAATGGTTTAAAATATTTAGCAGTTGCAGATTGTACAGGTCATGGAGTACCTGGTGCTTTTATGAGTATGTTAGGAATTAGTCTGTTAAATGATATAGCTAGTAGTAATAATTCTAATCAATATAATGCAGGTCAAATATTAGATATATTAAAACAGAAAGTAATATCTTCATTAAATCAAAAAAAGAGTCCATCACTAACGCGTGAAGGAATGGATATGGCGTTGTGTATTATTGATAGTCAAAATCTAAAAGTACAATATGCTGGAGCTTATCGACCATTATATTTAGTTAGAAATAAAGAATTAACCGAATATAAACCAAATAAAATGCCTATTGGATATTATCAAAAAAATGATAATTTTACAAATAATGAAATATTAGTAAATATGGGCGATTGTCTTTATATGTTTACTGATGGAATACCAGATCAATTTGGATATAATGGCAAAGGCTCTAATGCTAAATTTTCAACAAAACGTTTACAAGCTTTATTAATCGATAATTCAGCAAAAAAATCAACAGAACAGCAAACCGCAATAGAAAATTCTATCGATGAATGGTGTACTTCGCCTGAAGGTAAAATTCAACAATTAGATGATCAATTAATTGTAGGAGTTAAAATTTATGGCTGGCAATCTGATGCAGATTAGCCATAATAAATCATTTATGTTAGTTCTTTTATAATAAATTCATTTTATATCTCAAAAATAATAACTTTTAACAAAAAAAAAATATCTAAAAATTGAGATTGAGTAATTTTTATGTAATTTTGCCAAGAATATACCATTATAAATGAATAAAAATTCAAACAAATAATAATTGTAACATTATGGCAAAAGACAAGAAGTTTATGACCTGTGATGGAAATACAGCTGCGGCACATATTGCTTATATGTTTACCGAAGTAGCTGCTATTTACCCTATCACACCGTCATCTCCTATGGCAGAAAACGTTGATGAATGGGCTGCTCAAGGACGTAAAAACATGTTTGGTGAAACTGTTTTAGTTCAAGAAATGCAATCAGAAGGTGGTGCAGCAGGTACTGTACACGGCTCTTTACAAGCTGGTGCTTTAACAACTACATTTACAGCTTCTCAGGGTTTATTATTAATGATCCCTAACATGTATAAAATAGCAGGTGAATTATTACCTTGCGTTTTCCATGTTTCTGCTCGTACATTAGCTTCTCACGCTCTTTGTATTTTTGGTGATCATCAAGATGTTATGGCTTGTCGTCAAACTGGATTTGCTATGTTAGCTGAAGGTTCAGTTCAAGAAGTAATGGATTTAGCTGGAGTTGCACACTTAGCTACTCTTAAATCTAGAGTTCCTTTTTTAAACTTCTTTGACGGTTTCCGTACTTCTCACGAATATCAAAAAGTTGAAGTCGTTGATCAAGAAGACTTAGTTAAATTAGTTGACCAAGATGCTTTAAAGGCTTTCCGTGATAGAGCTTTATCTCCTGAACGTCCTGAAATGCGTGGTATGGCTGAAAATCCTGATGTTTTCTTTGCTCATCGCGAGTCTAGCAATCCTTATTACAATGCTGTTGCTGACATCGTAGCTGATTATATGGATAAAGTTTCTGCTATTACTGGTAGAAAATATCGTCCTTTTGATTATTACGGTGCTCCTGATGCTGAAAATATTATCATTGCAATGGGTTCTGCTACTGAATGTATCAAAGAAGTGGTTGATTTCAAAATCAAAAACGGTGAAAAAGTTGGTTTAATTTGTGTTCACCTTTATCGTCCATTCTCTTTGAAATTCTTAAAAGAAGCTATTCCTGCTTCTGCTAAACGTATCTGTGTTCTTGACCGTACTAAAGAACCTGGTGCTAATTCTGAACCTTTATATCTTGACGTTGTTGACGCTTTAACAGAACTTGGTTTAATCAACAAAATTCAAGTTGTTGGTGGTCGTTATGGTCTTGGTTCTAATGATACTACTCCTGCTCAAATTATTGCAGTTTACGAAAACTTATCATTAAACCAACCTAAAAACCATTTCACTTTAGGTATCAACGATGATGTTACTTTCACATCTTTACCAGTTGGTGAAGAAGTTTCTGTTGCTCCTGATGGTATGTTCCAAGCCAAATTCTTTGGATTAGGTTCTGATGGTACTGTTGGTGCTAACAAAAACTCTGTAAAAATCATTGGTGAAACTACTGATAAATATTGTCAAGCTTATTTCTCATACGACTCAAAAAAATCAGGAGGTTTTACATGTTCACACCTTCGTTTTGGTGATGATCCTATTCGTTCTACATATTTGGTAACTACTCCTAACTTCGTTGCTTGTCACCAACAAGCTTACCTTCATATGTATGACGTTACTAGAGGATTACAAAAAGGTGGTTTATTCCTTTTAAATACAATTTGGGATGGTGAAGATTTAGTTAACAATCTTCCTAACAAAGTTAAAGCTTATTTCGCTAAAAACGATATTAAAGTTTATTATATCAACGCTACTAAGATTGGTCAAGAAATTGGTTTAGGTAATAGAACTAACACTATTCTTCAATCTGCATTCTTCCGTATCACAGGCGTTATTCCTGTTGATAAAGCTGTTGAAGAAATGAAACACTTTGCTTTAAAATCTTACGGTAAGAAAGGTCAAAACATTGTTGATATGAACTACGCTGCTATTGATCGTGGTGGTGAATATAAACAATTAACTGTTGATCCTGCTTGGGCTAATCTTGAAGCTCAACCTAAAGTTTATGCTGATGGTGATGATTTTATCAACAATATTGTTCGTCCTATCAACGCTCAAGACGGTGACTTATTACCAGTTTCTACTTTCAAAGGTATCGAAGATGGTACATGGAAAGCTGGTACTGCTAAATTTGAAAAACGTGGTGTTGGTGCATTCGTTCCTGTTTGGGATCCTGAAAAATGTATTCAATGTAACAAATGTGCTTACGTTTGTCCTCATGCTTGTATACGTCCATTTGTTATGACAGACGAAGAAGCTGCTAATTTCGGTGGTAAAACTATTGAAATGAAAGCTCCTGCTTCTATGAAAGGTATGCACTTTGTTATGCAAGTTGGCGTAAAAGATTGTTTAGCTTGTGGCAACTGTGCTGACGTTTGTCCTGGTAATCCTAAACTTGGAGGTTCTGCTCTTTCAATGGTTGCTTATGATGACAATTCAGAAGCAGCTAAAAAAGAAGCTGAAAACTGGCAATATTGTGTTGAAAAAGTTTCTTCTAAACAAGATTTAGTTGATATTAAAGCTAACGTTAAAAACTCTCAATTTGCACAACCTTTGTTTGAATTCTCTGGTGCTTGTGCTGGTTGTGGTGAAACTCCATACGTTAAATTAATTTCTCAATTATTCGGTGATAGAGAAATCGTTGCTAATGCAACTGGTTGTTCTTCTATTTACTCTGGTTCTGTTCCTTCAACTCCTTACACAAAGAACGCTAAAGGTCAAGGTCCAGCTTGGGCAAACTCTTTGTTTGAAGATTTCTGCGAATTTGGTTTAGGTATGTCAATAGCTAACAAAAAGATGAAAGCTCGTTTAACAAAACTTATGACCGAAGCTCAATCTTGTGATAAATGTTCTGCTGAAATCAAAGCTTTATTTGCTGAATGGATTGAAAAACAAAACGATGCTGACGCTACTAAAGCTTTAGCTCCAAAGATTGTTGCAGCTTGTGAAGCTTGTGGTTGCGATACTTGCAAAAACATTCTTACATACAAAGACCACTTAGTAAAACGTTCTCAATGGATTATTGGTGGTGACGGTGCTTCTTACGATATAGGTTACGGAGGATTAGATCACGTTATCGCTTCTGGCGAAGATGTTAACGTTTTTGTTATTGATACTGAAGTTTACTCAAATACTGGTGGTCAATCTTCAAAAGCTACTCCTCTTGGTGCTATTGCTAAATTTGCTGCTTCTGGTAAGAGAGTTCGCAAAAAAGATTTAGGTTTGATTGCTACTACTTACGGTTATGTATATGTTGCTCAAATTGCAATGGGTGCTGACCAAGCTCAAACTCTTAAAGCTTTACGCGAAGCTGAAGCTTATCCAGGTCCATCTTTGGTTATTGCTTATGCTCCATGTATCAACCACGGTCTTAAAGCTAAAGGCGGTATGGGTAAATCTCAAGCTGAAGAAGCTAAAGCTGTTGAATGTGGTTATTGGCACTTATGGCGTTTCAATCCTGAATTGGAAGCCGAAGGTAAAAACCCATTCCAACTTGATAGCAAAGAACCTAATTGGGATAATTTCCAAGCATTCCTTGACGGAGAAGTTCGTTATGCTTCATTAGCTAAATCATTCCCTGCTGAAGCTCAAGAACTTTATGCTGCTGCTAAAGCTGCTGCTCAAACTCGTTACGCTTCTTACAAACGTTACGCTGCTATGGACTTTAGCAAAAAAGATGAATAAAATAATTAATTATTCTCTATAAATATAAGGCGGAAGTGAAAACTTCCGCCTTTTTTATTTATGTTTTTTCAAAATATGTTTTTCTTAGCTCGATAATGTGATTTTTTAGAGTGTAAATTTGCTCGATAATGTGATTTTTTGTACCTTTGAAAAACTCGATAATGTGATTTTTTATTGTAATAGTTTTTATATTAGTATATTATGAAAAGAAAAATTTATGAACAACTAAAAATATGGAAAGAAAAACGTCAAGGTCGTTGTGCTTTATTAATTGAAGGTGCAAGACGTATTGGTAAAAGTTATATTGTTGAACAATTTGGTAAACAAGAATATAAATCATATATTTTAGTTGATTTTAACCGTCTTGATGATGAATTATTAGATATTTTTAATCATCATCTCAATAAATTAGATGATTTCTTTTCAAGATTGCAATTATATTATAATACAAAACTTTATGTTCGTGAGTCATTGATTATTTTTGATGAAGTTCAGCAATATCCTAAAGCTCGTGCATCAATAAAATACCTTGTTGCTGATGGTAGATACGATTATATTGAAACAGGTTCATTAATATCAATTAAGAAAAATGTTGCTAACATTGTTATTCCTTCTGAAGAGCATCCTATTAAAATGTATCCTATGAGTTTTGAAGAATTCTTATGGGCTAATGGAAACGAAATGCTTATGCCTTTTATTAAAGAGTGTTTCGAAAAGAAAAAACCGTTAGAAACTTTTCATAGAAAAGCAATGGATTTTTTACGACAATATATTGTTGTGGGAGGAATGCCTCAAGTGGTAAAAACATATATTGAGACTAAAGATTTTGAAGAAGTGGATTTTCAAAAACAAGAAATTCTTGCTCTTTATCGAAACGATATTCAAAAATATGCTAAAGGTGCTGAAACTAAAGCTTCTATAATTTTTAATAGTATTCCTTCTCAACTTAAAAATCATGAACAAAAATTTAAAATGACTGATTTAGCTCCTAATGCAAGATATAGAGAATATTATGATGGTTTCTTTTGGTTAAACGATGCAAAAATTGTCAATATTTGTTACAACACAACAGAACCTACAATTGGTTTAAGAATGAACGAGGCAAGAACTACTCTTAAATGCTATTTAGCTGATACTGGTTTATTAATAACTCAGTGTTTTTCTCAAGATGATAAAGTTCCTATGGATATATACAAAAAATTAATTCTTAGTAAATTAGAAGTTAATGAAGGTATGATTATTGAAAATCTTGTAGCTCAAATGCTTAAAATAGGTGGACATGATTTGTTTTTTTATGGAAATGCTGATAAAAAAAATGCTGATAATCGCATGGAAATTGATTTCCTTATTTCTAAAAGTAAAATAACAAATCGTCATAATATTTCTCCTATTGAAGTTAAGTCTTCTAATAATTATACTATTTCTTCTTTGAAGAAGTGGATTAATAAATATTCAGAACAATTACATACTCCTTATGTATTACATTCTTCTGATTTAAAAATTGAAGATGGTATTACTTATTTACCTTTATATATGGCTGAATTATTATAATCAACAATTTTATTTAAAACAAAAGTTTTGGATTTTTTTCAAAAACTTTCTTCGTTCTTATAAAATGTTTATCGACAATGAGATGTCTTGAGCGAATTTCTGAAATGATTGGTTTATCTATTGAAAAAAATAATAAGTTAGTAACAAGTAATAAGTGCTGAAATTGATATATTTTACACTTATTACTTGCTACAAATATATTTATTTTCCTCTCTCATCAATAAACTTTATAGGTTTTCTACTCATATCAGGGAAATTAATTTTTCTGATAAGGTCGATAGGACAGATTTCTATTTCGGGTGCTACGCGGATTTTTGCTCTAAAACGGTCTTTTAAATCTTTTAATACCTCCATAGACGTTTCTGGTTTTAAACCTACTTCAACTATCACTTGATCGGTTCCTGATATTCCCGTTTTAACCCTTACAACATAATTTTCTACATATGGAGTATTATCCAATACATCAAATATTGCAGGAGGATAAAGTGTTGTTCCTTTATATTTTATCATTTGGTTTAAACGTCCCATTATAGGACTTATTCTAAATGATGTGCGTCCGCATTTACATTTTTCGGTGTGACAAGATGCCAAATCTCCAGTTTTAAATCTTAATAAAGGCATACCTTCAACGCCTAATGTTGTTACAACTAGTTCGCCAACTTCGCCAGGTTTAACTTCGTTGCCTTTTTCATCAATAAACTCGCATATTATTAATTCTGGATGATGATGACCTCCGCAACCATAATCACATTCGGCAAATGTTGTACTCATTTCGGTGGAGGCATAAGTTGAATAGAGTTTTACGTCCCATTTTTTTAGTATTTGATTTGCTAGTAGGTTAGGAGTGAAGTCGGGTTCTCGTAAACTTTCGCCTATGCAGACTATTTTTTTGATACTTGATTTTTTATAATCTATACCATTTTTTTCGGCATAGTCTATTATTTTTAAAATAAACGATGGTACACACATTATTGCATTGGGTTTCATTCTATTTATTGTATCCCATTGCAATTCTGGAATTCCATTGCCTACACGAATAACGCCTGCACCTAGTTTTCTAAGTCCTAGAAAATATGCAAGTCCAGCCATAAAACGTTTGTCGATCGTGGTCATTAGTTGAACTATATCTTTTTTACCAATACCTGCGCATGTAAATGATATTTGTTCGTTATATGCCAAACGATCTAAATCGTGGTCGGTCATTGCAAATGTTACTGGATCGCCAAGTGTGCCTGATGTGGTTATATAATCTACTATTTCTTCTTTGTCTACACACAAAAAATCATCGTTATATAGCTGTAAATCTTTTTTTTGTGTAAATGGTATTTGCTTTAAATCTTCTAATTTATTGATTTTTTTTACATCAATATTGTTTTCTTTGAACATTCTTTTATAAAATGGTGAATGTTCGGCTAAATAGTCAAGTGCAACACGTAGTTTTTGTTCTTGAAATGCTTTTATTTCTTTTATGTCAGCAAATTCAATTTCAGGAAAGTTACTCATAATTTATAATTTAGTTTAAAAGTATTATTTATCCAATTTATAAAATCTTTATACCATTGTGACGCTGATTTATCGTTGCTTTTTATTCTATTTTCTGAAACTCCAAATCCGTGACCGCCTATTTTATATAGTTTATAATAATGTTCTATGTTTTTGGCATTTAATGAGTCGTTCATCCTAATAGAATTTTGATATTTTACTATTGGATCATCTTCACAATTTATCATAAATATTGGCGACATTGTGCTATGTATATTTTGTTCGAGCGACATACTATCTTTTTGTGACTGTGTATAATTTTGACCCAAAAGATTTCTTTTTGATTTATGATGAACTATATCTTTTTGCATTGTTATAACGGGATAAATCATTATTGCAAAATCTGGACGAAAATAATTCTTATTTTTCATATTTCCATCAAAAATATTATTAAAATCTCTGTTAAAATAAATGGCTGACGTGCCACTTAAATGTCCTCCTGCCGAAAAACCACATACTCCTAATATTGATGTGTCTGTATTAAATTGTGAATAATTTGATTTTATATAGTGAATTGCCATTTGAAGATCTTGTATTTGTGATGGATAACGATTGCCTTTCATTCCTCTTCGATATCGCAATACAAAGCAATCAAATCCATATTCATTAAATTTTTGTGCTGGTATAAAACCTTCATTTTGTGTTGCTAGATAACAATAACTTCCTCCTGGACATATTATTAATGCTGAATTATGATAATTTTTTTGAGATGGAAAATAAAATAATTCTACTTTTTTTTTGCGATAATCATCTGGTTTTTTACCCCATAACAATACTTTTTCTTGCGAAAATAAATTAGTTATGTTTATTAATATCAATAATATTGTTGTTAATATTTTCATGTTTTTATCAAAATTCATAATTTAATATCAAGAAAATGACAATTCAAAAATATTAATATTTGTTTTGGTTATACCACCATATCAATACGCCCAATAGCTGTGAAATTCTTAACCTTGGAATAATACATAAAGAATGTATGATAATGTTTTTTCTTTTTTGTTTAATTCTGCAAGAATTTTCAATTATCAATTTAATATACGATTTAAGTGCAAAGTTACTATATTTATTAATTATTAGCAAATTCAAATTCTTAAACCAATTTCTATGACTAATTTCTAATATTGAAAAATATTTTGTGTTTTTCTGTGAGATTAAGTGGTGAAATATCTAATTATATTCTATATTTTATTTTATAAACTGTTTTAAAATACTAACATCTTCATAAAACAAAGCATTATTTAATAATACTTCTTTTAGCTTTTCTTTTGTGAATTGTATATTGGGATATATTCTATTTACATAATCTGGTTTCTTATGATAGAGATGGGGAGTATTTGCCGTAAGCTACGCATACGGTTAACATAATTACGCACCTTCGGCGCTTATGATAGAGATGGGGAGTATTTGCCGTAAGCTACGCATACGGTTAACATAAT
>JAKSUC010000026.1 GCA_024413595.1 Bacteroidales bacterium | reverse complement strand
CTTTATGACCAAAGTTTTTATCATAACGAATTAACATTCGCATTTTGTCATAGTCGGTAGAAATGTTTTTATCTACCATTTCATCTGGAAATTCACCATGTTTGATATAATTTTTCAAAAAATACCATAACATATCTGAATTAAAAACTCGATCATTATTTATACATTCTTTGTTAAAACAATAATTATTGTAGTGTGGTTTTATTTTGTTTAATATATCATCTACCGAATGTTTAAAAACTCCAGTTTCTTTTTCATAATATTCAAGCATTTCACGAACTTCAGTTTCTGTAAAACCTACCATATTATTAAATTCTTCGTCTAAAGAATGATTACCGCCAATATTGTAACCACTTGTTACGTCGCTTAATGTTAAAGGACTAACGCCTGTTATAAATATTCGTTCTATTGGTGAATTATTTCCTGAGGTATGAGCTTTTAAAATATTGAAAAACAATCTAAAAAATCCATCGCCGTGAGTTAATGATATATAATCATTTTCGTTGCGACTTAATAGTGAATTTGCAAAATTATCGTATTCGTCAATAATTAAGTATATTTTTAAATTCAATAAAAAGGCTTGATCAAATACATATTTTAATGCCACATCGCATTTGTGATTTGTATAATAAGTTTCCCTAAATGTTTTTAATATATCATTTGTAAAATATTCTGAATAATATTGCAAGAATTTATCTAATGTAAGAAGTATTTCTTCATTAAACGACTCGTAAACTTTTTCAATATTATTATCAACCTTTGAGAAATCGAATTTTAATACTAAAAAAGAGCTATGTTCTTCTGTTAATTGTTGATATATTTTTTTGTCTTTGAAATATAAATCAAATTTGTCTTTATATTTTACATTGTAATAAGCATCTAATGTGGCAAGAAACAATGTTTTTCCAAATCTACGAGGGCGTAAAAATGTGAAGAATGTGTCTGAATGTTCTATTTTTGCAATAAAATCAGTTTTATCAACATAATAATAGTTTTTGTTGACTATTCTATCATAATCTGTTATGCCGTATGGGATACTTTTTATTGCCATGTTTTTTATTAAAGTTTTCTACTAGCTATTCACTACTTTTTCGCAAATATAAAAAAATTATTTGAAAATATTTTTTCTTTTTTTTCGACTTTTGATTTCTTTAGGCGTATATTGGCTGTATTTGAAATTTAATAACATGAATTCAGAATTAGAAATAATAAAAAAATGTAGGTCGGGCGATAAAAAGGCTTTTAGAGAATTGGTTGTGGCTTATCAACGTTTGGTATTTTCTATTGCGCTAAAAATGCTAACCAATGAAGATGACGCCAAAGATATTGTTCAAGAAACTTTTATTAGAGTTTGGAATAATTTAGACTCTTATAACGAAAATAAAAAGTTTTCTACTTGGATAATTACTATTGCCTCAAGACTTTGTCTTGATAATCTTGATAAACAAAAACGACTTTTGCCAATGGCTGATGATGAAAAAATTTTTAATTCGTATGTTTCGGATTATAATTTTGATAAACAATTAGAAAATCGTGATTGGATTGCTATTGTTAAAATGCTTGCCAACGATTTGAGTCCTAAGCAAAAGTTAGTGTTTACTCTCAGTCAATTGGAATGTTTCGATAATGAAGAAATTGTTGAAATAACTGGTTTGACGGCTGAAAAGATTAAGAGTAATCTTTATGTTGCTAAACAAACTATTCGTGAACGTTTAATAAAACTTGGTTATGGAAAATAATAATGATATTCTTGATGATTTACTAAAAAAACTTAGTAATGAAAATCCTCCTAAAATTGATAATGAGGATGATTTTATAAATTCTATTATGGATAATATTCTTGATAAAAAAACTAAAAATCAAGGTTTAATTATAGCATTAAGAATTGTTACAAGTGTGGCTGCGGTTTTGTTGGTTGGATTGTTTTTATCATTGAATACAGAGCAACATAGTTCATCTATAGTGAATTATGATAATAACAATTATAAAAATATTCATATAAAATTTAATTCTGAAACCTCTACCCAAGAACAATATAAGTGCTATATGTCAAATCTTAATTCAAGAATTAATAGATTGAAAAGTATTAACAATTTAAAATAAATAAATTATGAAAAAGTTATTTGTCTATTTGAACATTATATTTACAATGTTTGTAATGGTTTCTTGTGATGAAAATTCAGAAATGAACACTATTATTAATTCTGATGGTTCATGTTCAAGAGAAATTGTTGTAAGTGTTAAAGAAAATCCTGAACGTTTTGAAAACTGGGATATCGTTTCTCAAAACAAAGACTCTATTGTTGTTAAATATTTTGCAAACTACCAAAGTGTAGAACAAATGTGTAATGATTGGTATACTCATGAAAACTCTGATTATAAAATAGTTTCAAGTGGTAATTTTGATAAATCTTTTAAATGGTTTTATACGGATTATTGTTTTAACGAAACTTTTAAATTTTCAAGTAATGTTTTTAAAATTCCTTATAATAAATATTTCACTGATGAAGAATTATCTTTTTGGAATTTTGGTAAACCAAATATTATTCAAAATTTGAATGGGAGAGAGGCTTGTAATATGCTTTCGGACCTTGAAAAACGTATTTCTAATTGGATGAATATTTGTTATTGGAACGAAATGTTTGACATTATTGAAAATAACTATTCTTCTATTATTAATCCACCTCTTAATTCTAAAGAATTTAGTGAAAAGCGTGACTCTTTAATTCAAAAATTAATGAATATAGATTTTTATTTAGGTGAAATAGATGAAAAATTGAAAAAAATTGATGAATTATTTGGTTCTGAAGCTTTTGTTTCTCTTGCAAATAACAAAGGTTTTGTTGAGCAATTTAATTTAAAAACAGAAGAATATACTGCGTATTTTAATAGAAATTATAAATGTACGTTAAAAATGCCTGGTAATATTAAGAATTATAATTTAGGAAAAATTGTGGATAATTCATTGATTTATAATATTGACATTGAAACCATGACAGCAAACCAACTTGAATTAGTTGTAACTTCTCGAAAAATAAATGTTTGGGCATTTGTGGTTTCTGTTCTTGTTTTGATTGTTGCAATTGGTAGTTTCTTTATTAAAAGAAAATAATTAATAAAAAAGGTTGTCAAGAAATTGACAACCTTTTTTATGATAGTATTTTTTCTATTTCTTCTTTGGATAAACCAGTATAATTGATAATTTTTTCTAAAGGTTCATTATTAGCTTTCATCATTTTGGCAATTTGAAAAGCTTTATTTGTTTCACCTTCTTCTCTACCTTCTTTTCTGCCTTCTTCTCTAGCTTTATTAGTTTTTTCGTTAATTATTGTTTTTTCGCGACTCACTAAATCCCAATATTTGTCGTATGCTGTTAGTTCTGCTTCGGTGTATGCAGAAGTTTCTAAGTATTCAAGAGCTTCTGAAATTTCTTTGTTTTCAAGTAGTTCTGCTGAAATTTCGGTGGTATTGTCTTTTATTTCTGTCAAAAATTTTAACCATAACTCCTTTAATTTTTTATGGGCATAGTTTGATGGTTTAAACTTTTGAAGTTCAACAAATATCAATCCCATTTCTTGTAATTCAAATTCAGGATGATTTTTATTGATTAAATACAATTCTTGAATATATTCTAAATTTTTATCTTGATCTAAATAATTGGGAAATCCACTTTCATTTAATAAACAAAGAGCATAAACAGGTTGAAGAGTTTCAAAAGCTTGCCCTTTTTTAGCTTGAGTAGAATATGCTTTGCAAGCATTAAGAACAGAACGTTTGAAAAACGCATCAGTCCAATACATTTGCATTTCAACAATAAATTGACGATTAAAATTATCTTTGCAACGAACATCAACAATTGTATCTTTTTTAGTAGGGTTCATAGGAACAAGTTCGGATGAAAGATATTCTATACTAACAATTTGCATATCTTGAGGCAAAGGCAATAACGCATTTAGCAAACTAATTATCAAATTAGGATGTTCGCCAAATACTTTTTTAAAAGTTACATCAGCTTTTGGGTCTAAATATTTACGCATTTTTATTTGTTTTTGCAAATATAGTTATTTTTAGAAAAAAGTTGTCAAGAAATTGACAACCTTTTTTATAATTATTACTTTATTAATTCTTCAACTTTTTTTATCATATCTTCTGCAAGTTTATCAGCATTTTCTGGAGAAGTACTTTCTGTGTAGACACGAATTATTGGTTCTGTGTTTGATTTGCGTAGATGAACCCAACCTTCTTTAAAATCAATTTTTACCCCATCAATAGTGGTTAGTTTTGCGTCTGATTGTTTGCTGTAAGCTTCTTCAACCATTTTCAAAACATTGTCAACATTGATTTCTGGTGTAAGTTGAATTTTGTTTTTACTCATAAAATATTGAGGATATGTGGCTCTTAGTTCTGAAACTTTCATTTTTTTCTTGGCTAAATAAGTCAAAAACAATGCAATACCACATATTGAGTCACGACCATAATGTAATTCAGGATAAATTACACCACCATTACCTTCACCTCCAATAACAGCCTTTACGCGTTTCATTTCGGTAACAACATTTAATTCTCCTACTGCCGAAGCTGTGTAAGAACCTCCATGTTTTTCTGTTACGTCTTTTAAAGCACGACTTGATGATAAGTTTGAAACTGTATTACCTTTGGTATGTTGCAAAATATAATCAGAAACTGCAACAAGTGTATATTCTTCGCCAAACATTTCTCCATCTTCTTGCATTATTGCAAGACGGTCAACGTCAGGGTCAACAGCAAATCCTACGTCAGCTTTTGTTTTAAGAACAGCTTCTGACAATCCTGTTAAATGTTGTTTTAATGGTTCTGGATTGTGTGCAAAATTACCATCTGGCGTTTCGTTTATTATTGTAAAGTTGTTAACGCCTAATGCTTTTAACAATTTTGGAACTATAATTCCGCCTACTGAATTTATTGTGTCGACACATACAGTAAAATTTGCTTCTTTTATGGCTTTTACGTCAACTAAAGGCAAATTTAAGGTGTGTTGAATATGAACGTCTTCAAATCCTTCTACAATTGTGATGTTTCCTAATTCAGTTACTTGTGAATATTCGGTTTCAGCTTCAGCTTTTTCGCTATTTTCAAGAATAAATTTACCGTCAGATGCTGTAACAAATTCACCATTAGAGTTTAATAATTTTAAAGCATTCCATTGCATAGGATTGTGACTTGCTGTTAAAATTATTCCTCCATCGGCTTCAAATTCTGTAACTGCCATTTCTGTTGTTGGTGTTGTTGCCATATCAATGTCGATAACGTCAATACCACAACATGATAATGTTCCTATTACTAATTGTTTAACTGTGTTTCCTGAAATTCTGCCGTCGCGTCCTACAACAACTTTATATTTTTCTTTTTTTGATTGATTTTTCAACCATTTTGAATATGCTGTAGTAAATTTTACAATGTCAAAAGGAGTAAGGTTATCACCACATTTTCCTCCTATTGTTCCTCTAATGCCTGAAATTGATTTTATTAAAGTCATGTTCTTTTATATTAGAATAAACTATTGCTTTATTATTTTTTATGCAAAATTAATAAATATTTTGAGACTAATATTTTAATTAATAGTCAATTTTTGTAAGTGCTAACGCTTTGGCTGGTACTGATTGTCCAGCTTCACTACGATTTTTTGATTTTAATATGTTTTCAAAATCTGTAAGATTTATTTTACCTGTTCCTATATCGATCATTGTTCCTGTTATAGCACGAACCATATTCCTTAAAAATCTGTTTGCAGAAATTTCAAATATTATTTGATGACCTTTTTGTGTGAAATGAGCAAAAGTAATATTACAAAGTGTTGTTTTGTTGTCTGCTCCTGATTTACAAAAACATGCAAAATCGTTGTATTGTTTCATTATTTCGCATGCTTGGTTCATTTTTTCTACGTCTATTTTGTAGGGAACAAACCATGATATTGAATTTAAAAAAGGGTCTTTTTTTGTGTGAATTAAATAACGATAAGATCTGCTAGTTGCGCTAAATCTTGCATTAAATTCGTCGGAAACTTCTGTTATTGAAAATATTGCAATATCTTTTGGTAAAAATATATTCATTTTGTTTACCAATGCGTCAATATTACTAATAGGAGAGGAGGTGTCGAAATGAGCAACGTAATATTCTGCATGTACACCTGTATCTGTTCGTCCTGCTCCTACAAATGATATTTTTTCTTTCAATATCAATGAAAAACACTTTTCTAATGTTTCTTGAACTGAATTTGCATTTGGTTGAATTTGCCAACCATGATAATTATCGCCATTGTAGCATAATTCTGTTTTATATCGCATAATTGTTTTAAATTGAATACAAAGGTATAAGATTTTTTTAAATAATTTTTTTAAAAATTAATCAAAAATATATTGTTTTGAAATATAAATGTTTATGCGTTTAAAAAAAACTTAATTTGTTATTCATAAATAACTTTCACAAAATTTTGAAATATCATAAACCTTAGTAAATTTGCAAAAAATTAAAACCACGAAACATGAAATTTGTAGTATCAAGTACAGAATTACTTAGTCGTCTACAATCTATTAGTAGAGTAATAAGTAGTAAAAACACACTTCCAATATTAGACAATTTCTTATTTGAAATATTCGATGAAAGTTTATTAGTAACTGCATCGGATCTTGAAAGTACAATGCGTACAAGAATTGCTCTTGAAAATGTTGAAGGTGAAGGTAAAATTGCTGTTGAAGCAAAACGTTTGACAGATATTCTTAAAGAATTTCCTGAACAACCTTTGATTTTTGAAATCAATCTTGAAACAATGTCAGTTGATATTCTTTCTGAAAATGGTAAATATAGCGTTGTAGGTCAAAATGGTAATGAATATCCAAATATGCCTCAACTTGAAGAAGCTACTACTATATCTGTTGACATTAAAGGTGATATTTTATTAAAAGGTATTAGTAAAACTATTTTTGCAACTGCGGACGATGATTTACGTCCTGTTATGAATGGTATTTTCTTATCTTTTGGTCAATCTGGAACTCAATTTGTTGCATCTGATGCTCATAAACTTGTTCGTTTTAAACGTTCTGACATCACTGCTAGTGCTGACGCTTCTTTTATTCTTCCTAAAAAACCTGCTAATTTGCTTAAAAACATTCTTCCTAAAGAAGATGGTGAAATCAAATTGCAGTTTGACAACAAAAATGCTCATTTTACTATGAGTGATTATGAAATGATTTGTCGTTTAGTTGAAGGTCAGTATCCAAATTTTGAAACTGTTATTCCTACTGATAATCCTAATAAGTTAACTATTAATCGTCTTGATTTAGCAACAACTCTTAAACGTGTTTCTTTGTTCTCTAATCAAGCTAGTAATCTTATTAAACTTGAACTTGCTAGTAGTCAAGTTACAGTTTCGGCTCAAGACATCGATTTTTCTATTTCTGCTTATGAACGTGTTAATGCTCAATACGAAGGCGAAGAAATGGGAATTGGCTTTAAATCTGCATTCCTTCTTGAAATTCTTCAAGCTATTGAATCTGAAAACGTTGTTCTTGAAATGTCTGATCCTTCTAGACCTGGTATTGTGTTACCTCTTGAAAAAGAATCTGAAGCTGAAGACGAACTTATGTTGTTGATGCCTATGATGATTAATGATTAATATTAGGAGTAGTAAGTAGTAAGTAGCAAGTATTTTTACATTAATGTCTTGTTACTTTCTACTTTTTACTTTTTTATTAAAAAATTAGCTATGCAAGAAATATTATCTATTGGTGAAACTGAATATATTACAACGCTTACTGAAAAATTTAAAAATCGTAAGCCTTGGCAAAAACCTATTTATAATAGAGTTGTGTCGCAAATTCCAGGTACTATTTCTAAAATTCTTGTTAATGAAAATCAACATGTAACTGTTGGTGAACCGCTTTTTGTGTTTGAAGCTATGAAAATGCGTAATATTATTTGCGCACAAATTGATGGTTACATCAAATCTATTGATGTTGTTGAGGGACAAGAGGTGGCAAAACATTTCACTCTTGCTGAAATTGATAATAGTTTACAAATTAATAAATCTAATATCAAAAATTAATTTATCTAACTCCTAAATATTTATGAGTTTGGATTGAAATTTTCCAAACTGGATGATTTTTAACGTATTCTATTATTAGTTTTGAAACTTTTTCGTGATTTTCCCATTCGGGTTGAAGTACTAAAATACATTCTGCTGCTACTTTTTGTGCATATTTTTCTGCCATTTTAAAATCTTCTTCAGATTTTATCACTATTTTTAATTCATTGGCTTGTTCTAATACTTCGTCTAAAGGTTCTTTATGTGATTTTGGGGATACGCATATCCAATCAAAATTTCCTGATAAAGGATGAGTTCCTGATGTTTCGAGCCAAACTGACAAACATTGACGCTCTAAACTTTCGCATAGTTTATCTAAATTATGCATCAATGGTTCGCCTCCTGTTACAACAACGTTATGTGATTTTTCTTTTGATGCGCGTTGGGCTATCTCTTCAACATTACAGATTGTTGCATTGTTAATATTCCACGATTGTTTGGTATCGCACCATTCGCAACATACATCACATCCTGCTAATCTTATAAAATATGCTGCACTGCCTGCATTTATTCCTTCGCCTTGAATAGAATAAAATTCTTCTATTATTGGTAATGTTTCGCCTGATTTGTCAAATTTCTCGTCCATTTTCGTTTATATCAATTGAATATTTTTCTAATCTTCGATAAAGTGATGAGCTAGACAATCCTAAAATTTTTGCTGCTTCTTTTATTTGATTATTACAGATTGTTAATACTTTTTTTATAGTATTTAATTCAATGTGTTCTAAATTATAATCTTCAAACTCTTCATTTCCTATCATATTACACATAGAATTGCTATATTCTGGTATTATTCCAAAATCATCTAACGAAACAACATTATTTTCAGCCATAATTACAGCTCTCTCTGTAACGTGTAATAATTCTCTTACATTTCCTGGCCAAGTATATTTTAGCAATTGTCTCTTTATTGAATCGCTTAGTTTTTCTATTTTTTTCTGATATTTTTCTGCAAAGAAAGCAATAAAATAATCAAGTAACAAAATTATATCATTATCTCTTTGACGCAATGGTGGAAGATTTATCTCAACAGTGTTTATTCTATATAATAAATCTTGTCGAAAATCTCCTTTTTCTATCATTGATTTTAGATTATTATTTGTTGCTGATATTAATCTTATGTCAATGTTTCTAGGTCTTGACTCGCCAACTCGGGTTACTTGTCGCAATTCTAATGCCGTAAGTAATTTACATTGCATCATTTTTGACAAATTACCAATTTCGTCAAGAAATATTGAGCCTGTATTTGCTAATTCAAAACGTCCTGCGCGGTCGGTGCGAGCATCGGTATATGCACCTTTTACATGTCCAAATACTTCGCTTTCAAATAATGTTTCTGTAACAGAACCCAAATCTACACGAATAAATGGATTTATTTTTCGTGGAGATTGTTGGTGAATCATTTGTGCCACAAGTTCTTTTCCTGTTCCGTTTTCTCCTAATATTAATACACTAGCTTCGGTCTGAGCTACTTTTTCTATTGTCCTAAATACTTTTTGCATTGCAGTGCTATTCCCTAGAAATGGACTGCTATTTACATATTGCATAATTTTTTTACTTTTTTGCAATAATAGAAAATTAAAATTAAACAAAAAAATATTATTGTCTATTATTAGTATTTTATGTGTGTTTTTAAGAACTTTTTTTTATTTTTTTATATTGTAAATTATTTTTTAATTTAGCAACCTATTTCAACGTTTATAATATCACGTATGGGAAAAAAATTATTTATAGCCGAAAAACCAAGTGTTGCTCAAGAATTTGCTAAAGCTCTTAAAGATAATTTTAGCCGAAATAATGGTTTTTGGGAAGGTAATAATTATGTTGTTACTTGGTGTGTGGGACACCTTGTTACTATGAGTTACCCTGAAGTGTATGACGCAAATCTAAAACGTTGGAATATTAACACCCTGCCATTTATTCCTAAAGAATTTTTATACGAAATTATTCCTGCTGTTGAACGTCAATTTGAAATTGTTAAATCTCAACTTAATCGTGAAGACGTTGATTGTATTTATGTTTGCACCGACTCGGGGCGTGAAGGGGAATATATTTATCGACTTGTGGATAAAATGGCTAATGTCCCTGCTAATAAACAGCGTCGTCGTGTTTGGATCGACTCTCAAACCGAAGACGAAATTAAACGTGGTATTCAACAAGCTAAACCGCTTGATGCTTACGATTTTTTATCTGACGCAGCTTATTTACGTGCTCAAGAAGATTATTTAATGGGGATTAATTTTTCTAGAATTCTTACTATTAAATATGGTAACACTCTTAAAAGTTATTTAAAGGCTGATAAAAATATTGTTGTTGCCGTGGGGCGCGTTATGACTTGTGTTTTAGGTATGGTGGTGCGTCGTGAACGTGAAATTCGTAAATTTATTAAAACTCCATATTATCGTATTATTGGTAAATTTTCTAATTCTGAAGGTAATATTGATGGGGAATGGAAAGCTGTTGAAAACACTAAATATTTTCAATCGCCTAAACTTTTTAAGGAAAACGGTTTTAAAAAATTAGAAGATGCTCAAGAATGTGTAGATCTTCTAAAATCTTTTGGAAATGAGGCTGTTGTAGAATCTGTTGAAAAGAAAAAAGAAAAAAAGAACCCTCCTTTATTATTTAACCTTGCCGAATTGCAAAACGAATGTTCTAAACTTTTTAAAATTAGTCCTGACGAAACATTGGCTATTGTTCAAGAATTGTACGAGAAAAAACTTGTTACTTATCCGCGTACTGATGCCCGTGTATTGTCAACTGCGGTGGCTAAGGAAATAACTAAAAATCTTCATGGTCTTGCTACTCAACCTCTTTATTTAAATTATTGTAAAGATATTAAAACATTTGGAACGTTTAATAAAATAGATAAAACAAGATATACCGACGATAAACAGATTACTGACCACTATGCTATTATTCCTACTGGTCAAGGCTTTGGCGCATTATCAGGTTGTTCTGATATTGCACAAGGTGTGTATGATAGAATTGTTCGTCGTTTTCTTGCAATTTTTTATCCTCCTGCTGAATATAAAAAGGTGGCGGTTACTATTGCTGTTGGCTCTGAAAAATTTTTCTCTAATTTTAAAGCACTTGAAAATCCTGGTTATTTAGTTGTTAATGGTCAAGATGTTTCTAAAATTGACAAATCTGACTCTAAAGATGCTGAGGGCGTTGAAAACGAAGGTGAACAATCTATGAAAATGGTGACTTCTTTAAAAAAAGGTACAAAACTTAATGTGGACAATTACGAATTTAAAGAAGGTGAAACCACTCCGCCAAAGCGTTACAATTCTGGTTCGTTGATTTTGGCTATGGAAAATGCTGGACAATTTATTGAAGATGAGGAACTTCGTGCTCAAGTTAAAGGTAGTGGAATTGGAACTAGTGCTACTCGTGCCGAAATTCTTAAAAAATTAGTTTCCATTGGATATTTGTTCTTAAACCAAAAAACTCAAATTATTACTCCTGCTCGATTAGGTGAAATGATTTATGAAATTGTAAAAGCATCTATCAAACAATTATTAAACGCCGAATTAACTGCAAGTTGGGAAAAAGGGTTAACTCTTGTGGCTGATGGCAATATCAAAAAAGAAGAATACCTAACAAAATTAGAGTCTTTTATTACTAAAATGACTAATTCTGTTAAAGATCTTTCTAATTATATGTCGTTGTCTATGATGTTTAATCTTGTAGATCAGTGTTATAAACTAAATAAATAATGTTTTGGCGTTGGTTTTTATATTTATTTAACTTTTTAGGGCAATAAACTTAAATTGTATACAACTTTCTTTTGTTTTTTTTGGTCTATTTATTGATTATTAATTAGTAATTATAAGTTTTTTTGTTGAGAATTAAAATAATTAAATATTAACTCAAATTTCTTTGTTTATAGTCTTTTAATATTTCTATTTATATAGTTTTTTGAGTTGATATTATTTATTGTTTTGAAAATAATAAATTGTTATCTTATTGATAAATTATATCTTAATTAAAATTCTTAAACAAACAAACTTTTTTGAAATACGTAAAATAATTTTGAGAACATAAGAATAAAAAAAACTATATGATGAAAAAAAAGTGTACTAGTAACCTAACTTTTAAAATTAATTTGAAAATGAAAACAATATTTATAAATATGATTACCATGATTTTGGCTTGTTTGCCAATTGTTTCATGGGCGGACGTGCCTAACTATAGTAGTGGGGCTAATCCGAATGATGTTATTACTTCCGGTACTCCTAGTATTTCGGGGATTGGAAATATCGCGTATTGGTATAGTTCTAAATCTGGTGAAGGGTTAACTAATACTTTCACATCTAATACTAATGTATCTTCTAATCAAAATTTTACTATTTTC
Source organism: Bacteroidales bacterium (assembly GCA_024413595.1). Classification (GTDB taxonomy): domain Bacteria; phylum Bacteroidota; class Bacteroidia; order Bacteroidales; family UBA3824; genus UBA3824. The sequence goes on along the minus strand of JAKSUC010000026.1, from coordinate 30,716 downwards.
ATTGTTGGACATGTTTCTGGTAAAAATAAGTATTTTATTAATCAGAGTAAAGATAGTAGATATTTTATATTAGGATATGGAGATAATAAATGTGGATTTAAATATAATGAAAAAAATAATAGTCTGAGTAATACTTTTGGCGATAACAAATATACAACAGATCATATCTTTACTTTTACTTGTAGTAAAAAATCCCAAAACTTTTGGCGAGATATGGATAATAATATAAATAGTGCTTATGACCTTAGAGATTTTGGAAATATTACATTAAATAAAGACGCTTCATATAAAGAGGTAATAATATTTAAAGGTGTTCTTACAACTGAACAATTAGAAATCGTCAATCAATATTTAGCAGAAAAAAATGGTATTAGTTTAGGAACTACTAATGATAAATTCACATGTCCCGCAGGTTATAATTTAAATTCATTTGCTGCTGTTGCTTCTAGTTATACAACTCAAAATAGTGATGTTCTTACTATTAGTAATACAAATATTGGTTCAGATTATATTTTTGCAGTTTCTGATTTAGCTACTCCTTATTCTGAAAAAGTTGGCAAGTCTGATAAATACGTTATTTACTCTTGTGGTAGAAATTGGTATATTCAAACAACTTCTGAAAATAACAAAACTACATTAACTTTTGATTTTAATAAATTATTTGGCAACAATCCTGATTTTGACAATGAAGATTATGTATTGCTTTATAAAGAAAATCTTACTGACGTATATCAAAAAATAACTAATTTGCCAAGTGACAATCTTTCATATTCTAATTTTACATTAAAATCTGGTTATTATACATTAGGTATTGCAATTGATGAATCTCTTAAACCAAGTGATAATCCAGATTTTGGTAGCGAGCAAGTAACTTGGTATAGTTTTAAAACTGGTGATTGGACTGACCCAGATACTTGGACTTTAGATCCTGCTGGTATTTCGTGGATAAATCCTGAAGGTAAATATCCTCAAGAAGAAGACAACGCTTTTATTATTTCTGGTAATACTGTTTATATGGAAAATCAATATAATAATGTTGATTTTAATATTTCTGGTACTATCCTTACTGTTAATGGTTGTTTGCAACTTAATAAAAATACTAATCATGAATATGATTATATTAAAGGTAATGGTCGTATCGAAATGAAAACAGATAATTTCCCTAAAGGTGATGCTTCTGCTTTTATTAATCCTGATTTAGGTGGCGGTACTGCTGTTTATGTTGGTGATAATACCGAACTTAATATTGATAGAAATTATTGTCATTTAGAAATCAATTCTCCTTCTAATATTTATCTAAATTCTAATATTGTTTGTCACGGTAATGTTTTAGTTAAAAATGGTAACTTAAATTTTGGTGCTAATAGTAGTAGTTGTAACAATGCTAAACTTGTTGTTTATGGAAAATTATTGGTTGAGGCATCAGCTTCTATTTCTTCTAATAGTTGTGTTAATGAATTAGATTTGTACGGAGATTTTGAAAATTATGGTGTCGTTAATTTTTCTACTTTGTCAGATTATTCTGAAAATTCATTAACGAGTGGATATACTAAAGTTAGATTTTTAAATAAAAATAAGCGTCAAGTTGCTAGTTTTCGTAATACTGCAAATTTCTATAGTTTAGAAATGAATAAGGGTGCTGACTATACATACGAATTAAAACTTACTGCAAATAGTAAAGATTATTTTAATATTTATGGACCTGCTCAAAGTACTACAAATAGTTTGATTCTTGAGGCTGGTACTTTAGAAGTAGGTGCAAATGTTAAAATTCCATATTTAAATAAAAATACTGATTATTTAATTAAATCTTCGGTTCAAGTTTTGGTTGATGCGGGATTTTTAGATAATAATGGTTCTAGTATTGTTGTTGAAGGTAAATTAAAGGTTTCTGATGGCGGTAGTTTAACTGCTAATAAAGATATTAAACTAAAAAATAATGGTGCTTTAGAAATTGCTGGTGGTACTACTACTACTACTGGTATTTATAATTTAAGTAACACTGATATTGGTAGTTATTATCAAACTGGTGGTTCTGTTTCTATTTCTGGTGGCACTGCTGCTTATCCTTTTGCTTTGTCTAATAATACTAGTGCTTTTTATATGACGGGTGGAAATTTATACATCAACCGTGGTGGTATTTTCTTAAATTCTGATCAAAGTTATTATTCTGTTACGGGTGGTAATGTATATTTTGACATTCAAGATGGAAACAATTTTAAGGTAACTTCAAAAGTTCCTTTTCCTAATTTGACAATTCAAAATGCTTCAAATAAATCTGCCAAGGTATTAGCTAGTGACGGTACATTCAATTCTCAGACAGTTGTTGCTCAGCCTTTACAAGTGATTGGTAATCTAACAATTAATTCTAGTGCTACTTTAGATTATACTTCTAACGATGTTTATATAGCAGGAAATTTAATTAATAATGGTACATATACTTGTTCAAGCAATAAAACAATATTCAGCGGTGATAAAGTTTCAAATATTACTGTTTCTAATAATTTTACATTCAATAAGTTAGAAATAAACAAGAAAAATATTACAACTGCTGTTAATGCTAAATCTTCGTTTACTATTAACGATAATTTTGAAATCATAAATGGTAAATTTTATACAGATGGCGTTGTAATAAATGCAAAAAAAGACATCTCTATTACAGAAGGTGAAATCGCTAATAGTAGTAATACTAGTAAAATTGTTTTAAATGGAACTGTTAACCAAACTTTAACTGGTCCTTCTCATAATCCTGCAAATTTTGGTAATATTTATTATGCAAATACAAATAATCTTCAATTAGGCAGTAATATAAAAGTAAATGATTTTACATTTGCTTCTAGTTCTAAATGTGTAGATTTAAATAGTTATTATATTTACATTCAGAATAATTTAATAAACGAAAATGCTAACTTCAGTGCTAATTATTTTAATAATAATGGTAAATCTAGTGGTGGTTTAAAGATGAATTTGAATGTAACTGCTAATAGTAATATATTGTTCCCTATTGGAACTTCTTCAACATATATTCCTGCAACAATATCTGTTAATAACAATGTGACTGGAACATATTCTGGTTCTGTTTTAATAAATTCAGTTCCAACCAAACATCCATGTATGTCAGGTACAGGTATTGACCGTTATTGGATTGTTTCTCAAGAAGGGTTTGATAATGCAACTGCTCTTAAAGGTAATGTTTCATATATTTTTGAAAATAATGCAAATATAGCTGCTAATTCTATATCTTACGGAATTATTGGTTTAAATGGTTGTGTTACTTCTAGCGAGTCTCCTGCTTCTAAACAATTCAAATTTATTAATTCAAACTTTGGATTAGTATCTGGTGAGTTTACTGTTGGTGCTAATGGCACTTTTAATGATCTTAAAATTTGGAGAACTAGAGTTGTAGGAGGTAATGATGATATTGATTATAACTCCAAAACTGCGTGGGAAACTTTAAATACAGCAACAGGTGATTGGGCTAATTCTAGTAGTTATCCAAAAAATGCAACTGATATTGTATATATTAGAGCAAATAGAATAAATGTTTCAAATTCTATTACTTGGGGAGAATTATATTTTGATAATCCAATTACAGGTGAGTTAACGTCAATAGATGAATTGCCAAGATTACAAGTTAAATCTGGTGCTTCAGCAACAATTGGTAAAATTGTAGGTGAAGGTGTCGTTCATGTTTGGGCAAAAGATAATCTTGGTGGTAATCCTGTTACAGCAGATATGTCTCAATTCTGTAAGGAGCCAAATAGTAGCATTATTATATGTTTTACTCGTCTTGATTTAACTAATCCTCCTACGTTTGATGAATATCCTAATTTGTCTATTGAAGATAATGGACGAAACGGTAATAAATTTTCATTTCCAAATGATACACGAATAAATTATAATTTAAATTTGCGTGGAAAGGTTAAATTTATAGTAAATAATAATATTTATGTTGGAAAAGATATTCAAGTTGGAGATTGGATGTCTGCTCAAGTTGAATTTCAAGGTAATACTCCTCACACTTTGACTATTGGGCGTGATGTTGATTTTACTAGAGATTCAAAAAATGGTTATGCTAACGAATGTAATAATCGTATTATTTCTGTAAGTGGTGATTCTCAAATTGAACATCGTTTAATAGTTGGTGGAAATTTTAAATGTATAGGTTCTGATGGTTGTGGTTCATTAAAATTATCTCAAGGTACTGGTAAGGCAAATGTAATATTAGAACTTAATGGTGGAGGTGATTGTGTTGCTGATTATACTGCTAAAGATAATTTCAATCTTTGGAAATTAGTAATGAACAAAGACAAAGGTGCTACTTTTACTTTTGGTAAAGAATTTAATATTGTAGCTACTAGTGATCAAATTCAAATGAAGAGTGGACACTTAATTATTAGTAATGGTCAAACTTTTGATTTGAATAATGTTGATAATGCTCCTAATTTTATTATTGAACCAGATGCTGAATTAGAAACCAAGAATGGTACTATTGTTAATGTAAAAAAATCTAATGTAGTTCTTTCAGGAAAAATTACTATTGATGGTGGTAGTGTTTGGAATGTAGATAAATGCTTAGAATATACAGCATCAGAAAATTGTGCCATTGAAATTAAAGATGGAACTTTAAATGTTGGTCAACAACTTCGTCGTTCGTTGGCAGCTGAAGGTTCTGTTAATTTAAATTTATCTAATCAAAATTCTAAATTAAATATTGGTGATAAAATAACTAGTACTTTTAGTAGTAATGGTCGTGGCTTGTTTGAACTAACTAATTTTAGTAAACTTACCATGGTTAAAGATGCTACTATTACAGTTAAAAATCCTTCTGGTTTTTATGATATTGCTGATATTTATATAAATCCAAGAGAATCTAATATTAATAAAGAATCTAATTTTGTGATTGATAATCAGAATAGTAGTAAACCAGTTACATTATATTCTTCGGTAGATTTAGGTAATTTAACAATATCTAAAGGTTCTGCTCAGATGCAAACTGGCAATTTAACTATTGGTGGTTTGTTTAGTATTAATTCTACTACAACATTTAATACTTCATCTTTAGATTTAATTATTAAAGGCAATATGAATGTTGCAGGCAAATTTAATCATGATAATAATACAACATATTTTTCGGGAACTGAAAATCAAATAGTTAACGGAAAAATTGATTTCTATAATTTAATAAAAAATACCTCAAATAATTTATTATTTAATAATCCAATAAAAATATTAAATAATGCAGACTTTTTAAATGGAACATTTAAAGATGGAGGTAGTTATATTGCTGTTAAAGGAAATATTACAAATGACGCTGTTTATGAATGGTCTGGCGAAGGCGAAGGTTTAGCTTTGATTGGAGATATTCGTCAACTAGTATCTTCTAACGGTGGTGTTTTTGGTAAATTAAATTTGATGAATAGTCTTGGTGCATTTATGAATCTTGGATCTAATTTTACTATTACAAAAAGTTTCTGTTTAACCAAAGGCGTTTTTGCAATAGACAAAAACTATATCACTTTAGGTGCAAATGCTATTTTTGAATCACCTGCTGGTGTTAGTTTTTCTAACAACAATATGGTTTCGGTAACTGATGCATACGCAGATGGCGGTGTTCGTAAAATAATTGCTAATGGATATACTGGAAATATTATAGTTCCTATTGGAACAACTAAAAAATATACTCCTGTTGAATATTCTATTACAAATTTTGGCGTAGAATCTGGTACAGAAGGTTATTTTGAAGTACGTCCTGTTAATGAAATAGCTAATTTTATTCAAGAAGATGTTGAAGAATGTGGTTCTAATATTGTTGATAGAGAAAATGTTTTAAAATATCATTGGGTATTAAAAGCTAATAATGTAAAATCATTTTCTGGTAATATTTTATTTACCCATGTAACTGGTGATGCGCAAATCTCTTCTAGTAATAGTTTAGCTGATTATATAACAGCGCGTCAAGTTTTAAATACTACATATATTAGAAAATTTGCTAATAATGATTATGATGAAAATAATTGTAAATTGACTTTTTCTTGTAATTATAGCTCAAGTGCTGGCGCAGAAATATCTGGATATTATTTAGCAGGTTTACAAAAAGATTGTGGTAGTGCTATTCCAGATGCAATTCAAAGGTTTAAATCTTGCGATTCTGGCAATTGGACAAATCCAAATGTTTGGAGTTTGTATGATGAATCTAATAATACTTGGGGCGAACCGGGAGTAGGTGTTCCTGCTAATGGACCTATTGGTAGTATTGTTGAAATTGAGTCTGACCATACAATTGATATTCCTAATAATGGGGTTAAAAACTTTAGAACTATTATTAATGGTGTTTTAGATCAAAATTCTACTATTAAAAATTGTTTGGGCGATCTTTCTGGAACAGGTACTATTGCTTCAGAACATGGTGATTTACCTGCTGGTAATTATTCTGAATTTAATTGTAAAGATGGTGGTACTTTAAAATACTATGGCACTAATAATTATTCAGTTTTAAAAGAAATGCCAATTGTAAATAATATAATATTTGAAGGTTCAGGCGAAAGAGTGTTACCTAATTCTGATATTCAGATTTATGGCGATTTTACAATAGATGGTGATAATATAAGTACAGCTCAATTAAAAGTGCTTAATTCTAATAATAAAAATATTTCATTAGCAGGTTCTTTAATCATGGATAATGGAATGTTTGAAACAGGTCACGAAGGTTCTATGTTTACATTTAATGGAACAAAACAACAAGTAGTTAAAGGTACTCCATTTACTATTGAAAATGGTTGCTATATTTATTATATGGTTGTAAATAATCCAAAAGGTGTAAAACTTGAAACAGATGTAGATGTACTTAACAAACTACAATTTATTGATGGTGTTATTTATACATCAGAATCTAGTCTTTTGACATTAGATGCAATTGATAATAAAAATGTATTTGGTTATGGTCCATCAAAATATGTTGACGGTCCATTTGCAAAACGTATCAATGGTGGTGAAAGTTTTGACTTCCCAGTAGGTAATAATGGTCGTTATGGTATTATCAATGTTTCAGCAACTACAGGAGGTAATTCTCACATTTGGACAGCTGAATATTTTGCTAAAACTCCAGATTATTATTCTGCTGAAAATTTACTTGATCCATTACAAGCAGTAAGTACAAATGAATATTGGTCTGTATACTCAGATAATAGTAGTTTACAATCTTATGTAACAATTCGTTGGGACGAAAATTCTGGTGTTGTGGATCCTGATAATGTTTGTCAAGCATTTTTAAATAATGATAATAAATGGGAAATGTCTGGTTCTATTGCCACTCAAAATGGTAATACTGGTAATATTATAAGCGATAATTTAATTGCTATTGGTAATACTTCTAAATATTTTACATTTGGATATTACAAAATTCATGAAACAAATTGGTTAGGTTCTGTAAGTTCTGATTGGTTTGATAAGGCTAATTGGAAAGATGGTTTATTACCAGCTATTAATGTTGCTGTAACAATAGGTGGAAAACCAACTTATTGGCCTATATTATCTGATAATGAAAAAGTTGCTTATGCTAACTCTTTAAAATTAGTAGATGAAGCTTTACTTACAATAAATGCTGGTAATGGTTTAACAGTGGCTAAAGATGTTGATGTTGATGAAAAAGCTATTATTTCTTTAAAAGCTTCTACTAATTATGTACCAACTGGTTCGTTGGTTTATTATGGTAATTATGATGGAAATATTCAATTTGGACATTATTTCCCAGCTAAAAAATTTGAACGCGCTTGTATTCCATTACAATCTTATATGTTCTATGATTTTGCAAAAGATCAAAGTTGTAATAATTTATATCAATATGTTGAATCAAAAGATTTAAATAATAATCCATTAACAGCACCTGCAATTGTTGACGAACATCTCCAATTGGCTGGTGCTTGGGATAAGATTAATGTAGGTGTTAAAAAAGAATTTTCTTATAAAGATGCTTTCAATTTTGCAGTAAGTCCTAAATCTGTTATGTCTGAGGCTATTGGAAAACCTGTTTCTGGTGATGTTGAATATACTGGATTAACTTACACAAACAATGACCCTGTTGATGGCCCAAATAAAGATGTATTTGATGGTTGGAATTATGTTTCTAATCCATTTGTTTCAGCTGTAGATGCTTCTAAAATAGAATTTGTTAACACTGATAATTCTGTATATTTCTATGATAAATCAACTGATATGTATTATTCTTACAATGTTGCAACAAAAACATATTCAGGTGTTGATTGTAGATATATTCCTGCTGGTCAATCATTCTTTGTTCATACAACCGAAGCTGCTGGAAATGGTAACGGAGTTATCAAATTCCCTAATTCTTCACGTTCTCATGGTGATGCAAATACAAGATTAAAGGGTAAATTTGAAGGTGATAATGGTATTGAAAAAATTGAATTAGTTTCTACTAATAATAAATTTTCTTATCAAACAGTAGTTGCTTTTGTTGATGGAGCTACTGATAAATTTGACTCTAAATATGACTCTTATTATCTTGAATCTGACAATAATAATGTAATGAACATTTATTCTATTGTTGATAATTTGGGTGTTTCTATTAATTCTTTACCTCTTTCTCAAAAGGGAGAAAAAGAAGTTCAATTGGCTTATTCTACTGGTAAGTCAGGTACTTTCTCTATTACATTAAAATCAAATAGTTTAAAAAATACTAAAGTTTTTATTATTGATACAGAAAAGAATATTACAAAAGAAATGACTTTAGGAGATAGTTATACATTTGAAGCAAATGCAGGTGTTAATACATCAAGATTAAAATTAAAATTTGAAGTAAATAATCCTCCTGTATTAACCAAACCAATCGAAAATGTTTCTACTTTAAAATTCCAAGAGTTTGAATATTGTCTTGGTGAAAACATTTTTGTTGACAATGATAAAAACGATTATGTTGCAAATATTGATGTTACCATGGCAAATGGTACAAAATTACCTAAATGGTTAGATTTTGATTACGAAACAAATACATTATATGGTATTCCTAAAAATGGTGATGTTGGTATTTATAATTTAGCTATTACTGCTAAAGATCGTCAAAATTTAGCAACTACTGTTTATTTTAATGTTGAAGTTATTGATGTAAATAGTGCTCCAACTGCTAAACCTATTGAAAATATAGAACTTACTGAAGGTGACGATTTCTGGTTAAATATTTCTAAATATTTTGAAGATATCGACGAAGATAAATTGGTTTACTCTATTTCTTCTAATAATAATTGGCTATTTATTAATGCTAATTCTGGTGTTTTGAGTGGAGTTCCTCAACGTAATAATATTGGTGAAAACAATATTATTGTTCGTGCAACTGATCCTAAAGGTTTATTCGCAGAAATTAATTTTATTATTAATGTTGATAAATTAAATTCTGCTCCTAAAGGTAAAATTGATGATATTTATACTACAATTGGTAACTTCTCATATTCATTAATAGAAAATGCTTTTGTTGATGAAGATGGCGACGCTTTAACTTATGAATACACTTTAGGTGATGGTAATCCTTTACCTTCTTATATTACATTTAATTCATCTAATGGAGCTTTTGCTTGCAACACTGATTTTTCACAAACTATCAAAATGAAATTAATTGTTACTGATAGTAAAGGAGCTTCTGTTCAATGTTATTTTACTATAACAATTGATATTCAGGATGATGTAGAAGATTCTGATGAAGAAAATCAAAATGATGATGAAGATAATAATGAAGAATCTGTTGATGATAATACTTCTGATGACAATTCTAATGTGGATGATAACAATTCAACAAATAGTAATGTCGATAATGAAAATCAACACAGTTCTCATCATAATTCTGATAATAATACTAATCAAAAAGGTAATTACAATGATTTAGATAATAATGATGAATTCCAAAAAGATGTTAAACGTGAAGATGTTGTTATCAATAGAACTAAAGATGTTAAACTTTATCCTGTTCCAACAAATGGTATTGTTAACATCGAACTAGGTGATTTGTTGATTGAAAATTCTTCTGTAAACTTAAAGGTTATTAATGGTTTGGGACAAGTGATTATTTCAACCAATCTTGTTAATCAAAAATCTCAAATTGATTTAACTGGTTATAGAAAAGGTATTTACTTTGTTAGATTAACAACTAATGATAGAATTGTTGTTAAAAAAATTGTTTTAGAATAGAAAAATAAATATATAAAAAAAACGGCGTATTTAATACGCCGTTTTTTTTTGCCTCAACTTTTCTTTTTTATTTGATATGTTTTTTTTATTTTTGGCTGACTGAAATATAGTAATTATGTCTATTCTTGCTGATAAATTAAAAAATTATAACATTATACTTGCTTCAGGGTCGCCTCGAAGAAAAGAAATTTTAGGTATGTTAGGACTTGATTTTAAGGTGATAACAAAACCTACACAAGAAAAATTTCCTGATGGTTTAACCGGTGGAGATATCCCTGAATTTTTAGCAAGATTAAAAGCTGAGGCTTTTGACGATGATTTTGAATCTTTTCCTGATAATACTATTGTTATCACTGCTGATACTATAGTGTATATTGATGGTGAAGTACTTGGTAAACCTAAAAATCGTACTGATGCTATTTTTATGCTTAAAAAACTTTCTGGACGTAAACACGAGGTTTTAACAGGTGTTTGTTTTAAATCTAAAAATAATTCTATTTCGTTTAGCGCAAAAACTGATGTTTGGTTTCGCGATTTAACTGATGATGAAATTATTTTTTATGTTGACAATTATAAACCTATGGATAAAGCTGGTGCATACGCTGTTCAAGAATGGATTGGAGCTGTTGCTATTTCAAGAATTGAAGGTAGTTATTATAATGTGGTTGGATTACCAAGTCAAATGTTATATAATCAATTGTTGAATTTTGTTTCTCTATAATATGGCTCAAAAAACTATTATTGCTAATGCTAAAATTGTTAACGAAGGTAGAGTTTTTAAAGGTTCTGTTTTGGTTGAAGACAATTTTATTGCAGAAGTTTGTGAATCTGGTAAAAGTAGTGAAGCTTTTTCGGGTGTTGATAATGTATTTGATGCTCAAGGTCTTTATCTTTTTCCTGGATTTATTGATACGCATGTTCATTTTCGTGAACCAGGGTTAACTCATAAAGCTGATATCTATTCAGAATCTCGAGCTGCAGCTGTTGGTGGTGTTACTTCGTATTGCGAAATGCCAAACACTAAACCTCCTACTACTTCGTGGGATTTGATTAACGAGAAATTTAATATTGCAAAAAATAATTCTATTGTTAACTATTCGTTTTTTGCTGGTGCTACTAATGATAATATTAGTCAACTTTTAAAACTCGATTATTCTAAAATTTGTGGTATTAAAGTTTTTATGGGGTCGTCTACTGGTAATATGTTGGTAGATAATGATGTTGAACTACGTCGTTTATTTTCTGAATCACCAGTTACAATTGCTACTCATTGCGAAGATGAAGCTATTATCAAAGCTGAATACGAACGATTTATGAATATGTATGGCGATAACGCTCCATTTTCTATTCATCAACATGTAAGAAACGCTAAAGCTTGTTATAATTCTACTAAAAAGGCCGTTGATTTAGCTCAAGATTGTGGTACTAGATTGCATGTTACTCATATTTCTACAAAACGTGAACTTGAACTTTTTGATGCTATTCCTTTAGCAAACAAAAAAATCACAGCCGAAGCGTGTATTCCGCATCTATGGTTTGACGAAGATGATTATGAATCAAGAAAATATCGTATTAAATGCAATCCTTCAATAAAAACTCGACGCGATCGAAATAATATTCGTAAAGCATTAAATACTGGAGTTATTGACTCTGTGGCTACAGATCATGCACCACATTTATTGTCAGAAAAAAATCAATCTTATTTTCTTTCTCCTTCTGGTATGCCTAGTATTCAATTTTCGGCTACTATTATGTTCGATTTAGTGAAACAAGGTATTATTTCGTTGGAGATTATGGCTCAAAAAATGGCTCATGCTCCAGCAACGATTTTTAATATTGATAAGCGTGGGTTTATTCGACAAGGTTATTATGCTGATTTTGCTTTGATTAATCCAAATAAAAGAATCAAAATTATTGATAAAAATGTTGTAAGCAAATGTGGTTGGACTCCTTTTAACGGATTGTCGTTTGGTTCGGAGGTTGTGGCAACCATGGTTAATGGCAAATTTGTTTATAACAATCATAAAATTATTGAAGCTCAATCGGCTATGCAATTAAATTTTAATAGATAAATTTTTATGAAAAAATATATTTGTTTTGTTTTTTGTGTTTTATTGTTTGCTATTTCTTGTAATAATAATTCAAACAATAATAATATGAATTATGAAGTAACTTTTGAACCTGATAGTTCTGCAGACAATGATGTTAATTACGATATAGAAATTGAATATCCAGATCCTATTATTCCAGAATCTGATACATATTATAATGTTGACTCTGGTAATGCTTTAGTTATTTCTAATCCAATTACATATCATGTAAATACAAAAAACTACAAACCTGATGATGAATGGACAGAACAATGTCTTGCTAATACCAAAATGAGTGTATTAGTAAATTCTATTTATCAAGCAGTTTATAAAGGTAAATTAATTCCATACGATTATTTTTCGGAACAACCAATTCCTATTGATAGTGTTAAAGCTTTTGAAAAAAAACACTCCAGAAATATGGTAGGACAACTTCAATTTGTTGAAGATTGGTATTATGACGAAAAACAAATGAAATTTTATAAAAATGTAAAATCCATAACTTTAGGATATGAAATAGTTGATAAATATGGACTTATTGGATTTGATCCTGGATTTATGGTTAAACTAAAAGAATAATTAAATATATCATCAATGACAACTTCCTCAGCAAAAACACCTTTAATGAAGCAATATAATGAAATCAAGAGTAAATATCCTGACGCAATTTTGCTTTTTAGAGTAGGTGATTTTTATGAAACATTCTGTAGTGACGCTGTTAAAACGTCTGAAATTCTTGGTATAACTTTAACAAAACGTGCAGGTGAAGCTCTTGCTGGTATTCCATATCATGCTTTAGACAATTATTTACCTCGTTTGGTGCGTGCGGGGCAACGTGTGGCTATTTGTGAACAATTAGAAGATCCTAAACTTACTACCAAACTTGTTAAACGTGGTATTACTGAATTAATTACACCTGGAGTTTCGCTAAACGACAATGTTTTAGAAAATAAATCTGACAATTTTGCTGCTTGTATCAATTTGTCAAAAAACAAGACAGGAATTGCATTTTTAGATATTTCTACTGGTGAATTTATTGTTGCTGAAGGTAGTAATGAATACATTGATAAACTTTTAGCTTCTTTTATGCCTAAAGAAATCCTTTACGAACGTAGTAGAAAAGAAGTTATTAATCAACTTTTTGGCTCTAAATATTATTTTTATCCTCTTGACGATTGGGCATTTACTCCTCAAACTTCACGTGAAAGACTTTTACGTCAATTTAGCACAACGTCTTTAAAAGGATTTGGCATTGAAGATATGACAGAAGCAACAATTGCTGCTGGCGCTATGCTTCATTATCTTGATATTACTCAACATACTCAATTAGATCATATTGTAAAAATTTCGCCTCTTGATGAGGGAAAATATGTTTGGTTAGATAAATTTACAGTTCGCAATCTTGAAATTTTTTATCCTTTAAGTCCTTCTGGTAAAACTCTTTTGGATGTTATTGATAAAACTTCGAGTCCTCAAGGGGGAAGAATGTTAAAACATTGGTTAGCTCTTCCGCTTAGAAATATCGACATGATTAACGAACGTTTAGACATTACACAAGCATTGGTTGATGATTGCGATTTGCTCGAAAATCTTAAAGCATGTTTACGTCAAATTGGCGATATGGAACGTTTAGCTTCTAAAATTGCAATTCAACGTATCAATCCTCGTGAAGTTAACGCTATTAAACTTGCTCTTAATAATATAGAAGAGGTAAAAAAACTTTTAAATATTCAAGCTCAAAACGGGAAAAAATGTTTTGTTCCTCTTTTTGAACAATTAAATTCGTGTGTAAATGTTGCAGAACGTATTCAACGCGAAATTGTTGAAGATCCTCCAGTTCAAATTCAAAAATGTGGAGCTATTGCTCAAGGTGTAAATGCTGAACTTGATGAATTGCGTATTATGTCAACAAATAGCAAGGAATATTTGTCTACTATGCGTGATAAACTTGTTGAAGAAACTGGTATTTCTTCTTTAAAAATTGGTTATACTAATGTTTTTGGTTATTATCTCGAAGTTAGAAACACTCATAAAGACAAAGTACCTCAAGATTGGACACGTAAACAAACTCTTACTGATGCTGAAAGATATATAACTCCAGAACTAAAAGAATTTGAAGAAAAAATATTAAGTGCAGAAGACAGAATTGCTCAATTAGAATCTCAAATTTTTAATTCCTTAATTGCATATTTAAGTCAATATATCGAAATATTCCAAACAGACGCTAAACTAATTGCCAAAATTGACTGTTTAGCTTCTTTTGCAACCGTTTCTATTGATTATAAATATTGTCATCCTATAATTAATGATGGCAATGTTATAGATATAAAACAAGGACGTCACCCTGTTATTGAACGACAATTGCCAGTTGGAGAACCTTATATTCCAAACGATGTTTTTCTTGATAGCGATACACAACAAATAATGATGATTACAGGTCCAAATATGGCTGGTAAATCTGCGCTTTTGCGTCAAACTGCTTTAATTATGTTGTTGGCTCAAGTTGGATGTTTTGTGCCTGCCAAATCAGTTAATGCAGGCTATATCGACAAAATTTTTACACGTGTTGGCGCTTCTGATAACATTTCAAGTGGTGAATCTACTTTTATGGTAGAGATGAACGAAGCAGCTGGTATTCTTAATAATATTACTCCGCGTAGTTTAGTCCTTTTTGACGAATTAGGACGTGGAACTTCTACCTACGATGGTATTTCTATTGCTCAAGCAATTGTAGAATATATTCATGAATTTCCTCATGCTAAAGCAAAAACTATGTTTGCTACTCACTATCACGAACTTAACGAAATGCAAGATACTTTTGAAAGAATAAAGAATTTTAATGTTTCTGTTAAAGAAGTGGATGGAAAGGTGATTTTTATGCGTAAACTTGAACCAGGTGGAAGTGCTCATAGTTTTGGTATTCATGTTGCAAAACTTGCAGGTATGCCTCCAATTGTGGTAGAACGTGCCAATGATATTATGAAAGAACTTGAAGCTGGAAGTCGTGGTGCTAGTCAACAAAATTCTACAAGTTCACAAGTTAAAGGAACTTCGCAAAGTAAACAAAAAGAAAAAACAGCAGACGGATATCAATTAAGTTTTTTCAATCTTGAAGATCCTGTTTTGATGCAAATTCGTGACGAAATTCGAAAAATAGACATCAATTCTCTTACTCCAATTGAAGCGTTAAACAAACTTAACGAAATTAAGAAAATTTGTGGAGTTAAATAAAATTATCACTATAATATAAAACTATTGTTGCCCGGAAAAACTTTTTTCGGACAATGATAGTTTGTAATTTATTATTATAATTTATAAATTAATTATAAATTATTATTAGAAACTATTCTTAATTCTTGTAATATTTCTTTACCTCCATTGTTAAGAAGATATTTTGCTGTGTTATAAGCTGCAAGATGTGCATTATCAGCACTTTGAGTGTCTTGATGAACTATATAATTGCTTCCATCTGGCATTGATATAAATGCTTTAATAAAAAATTCTGTTTTTGTCATTTTTGTATAACATCCAAATGGAGTTTTACATCCACCATCAACCATTTTTAAAAATAATCGTTCGGCAAATGAAGCATTCCATGTATCTATGTCATTGATAAATCGTGTAACATATTCAGCATCACTATTTTGACTACATGTTTCTATGGCAATAACACCTTGACATGCTGCTGGAATAAATTCATCTTCGTTAAGTATTGCTGATATTCTATTGTCAAAACCCAAACGTTGAAGTCCTGCCGATGCCATTATCATTGATGTACAATAGTTATCATCAAACTTTTGTAAACGAGTATTCACATTTCCGCGAATGTCGACAACGTTTAGTTTGGGATTAAAATGTAAAAGTTGTGCTCTACGACGAAGACTTGATGTGGCAATTATTTCATTTTCTGTTAATTCTGACAATGATTTTGCATTTTTAGAAACTAAACAATCTCGAAATTCAGCACGTGGCAAAACCGCTGAAACTCGCAAATTATTAGGCAATTCTGATGGCAAATCTTTTAAACTATGAACAGCAAAATCAATTGTTCCATCTAGTAATTCTTTTTCGATTTCGGCTGTAAATATTCCTTTATCACCTATTTGCGAAAGTGGTTTATCTAAAACTTTATCGCCTTTTGTGTCGATTACTTTAATTTCAAAATCAATTTCTGGAAGTTCTTTTTCAAAAGCTTTTTTAACAGCTTCGGCTTGATATAATGCAAGTTTACTTCCGCGTGTTCCTATTATTAATGTTGGCATAATTATATTTCAAACAATTTATTCAAAAAATCTACATATTCTTTATTCTTGCCATTATCAGTAACTGATTTGGCATTTTTTATCATAAGTCTTGCAAGTTTTTCTACAATATGATGTCCATATTGTGATATAA
The DNA here is from genome assembly GCA_024413595.1 of Bacteroidales bacterium. GTDB lineage: Bacteria > Bacteroidota > Bacteroidia > Bacteroidales > UBA3824 > UBA3824. The sequence continues at coordinate 14,034 of JAKSUC010000026.1, read as the reverse complement.
AAGTATCTTCTTTTATACCATTTATCTTTAAAAATCCTTCTAATTCTGTATTGTTTATAGTTTCAAAATTATCTTTTATTTTTAAAATTATAGGTAATAAATTTCGTGAATTTACCCATTGAACAAAATCTCTTTTAACCTCATTAATAATCTGTTGAGCATCAATTAAAGATTGATGACGTTTTATTGAAACTTCGTTTATATGGCTTTGCAAATCATCAACAGCTAATAATTCAATGTTTTTGATTGTTGAAATTGATTTATCTATATTTCTTGGAACTGAAATATCTACAAAAACACGTTTTTTGTTTAATGGTTTTATCATTGAATAAGTTACAAGATAATTTTTGCTAGATGTTGCAGCTATTACAATGTCAAAATTATTGATTTCTTTGTCAATATCTTTAATTTTTAAAGCATTGGCATTATATTTTTTTGCTAGATTATCTGCTTTTTCAAATGTACGATTTGTTATATATAAATGATTACAATTTTTTTTAGAAAAGTTTTGAAGTGTTAATTCTCCAGTTTGACCAGCTCCAATAATTAATATTTTTTTATCAGTGATATTATCAAATTTATCAAAACACATTTCAACAGCAGCACTACTAACAGATGCTGCACCGTGAGAAATGTTGGTTTCGGTTCTAACTCTATTTGCAGCTTCAAATGATTTGTTAAACAATCTAGTAAGTACTGTACTCAAAAAATTATTTTCAAAACAAAATCTAAAAGCATTTTTTACTTGCATTACAATTTGATCTTCGCCTAAAATCATAGAGTCGATGCCTGATACTACTTTAAAAAGATGATCTACAACTTTTTCACCTGTATAAAAATAAAAATATTCTTTGTGTAGTGGTGAATAGGTACGATATTTTGATAAACAATTAGTTATAAATTCAAAATTTTCGTCTTCGGTGTTAAGATTTGTTTCAAAATAAATCTCTTGTCGGTTGCAAGTTGAAATTATTGCAAGTCCTTTAAAACATTTTTCAGGTTTAAGACGTGCATAAAATTCTGATATTTCTTCTTCAGAAAATGTATATTGTTCTCGCACTGATATTGGACCTGTTTTGTGGCTAACACCTAAAATAGCAATCATTTACTAATATTAACTGAATTTTCTAAAACATGTGCAAATTTAAATATTAATAACAACTATTTATTTAAATAAAGATAATTTTTTAGAATTAAGTTTAAATAATTGGATATAAAATACCAAAAACTAAAGTTCTAATTTTTTTAATTACATTAAATTTATTAAATTGCGTATTGTTTTAAAGAAAGATTTATGAGAAAATACATATTATTATTTTTACTAATACTCTGTTCACTAATTACAAAATCACAAAATCATTATGAATATGATGGAATTTTAATTGATGGAAATATAATAGAAACCGCAGTTAAATGGGCTGCTGTTTATGATGTAGAAACCGAAGTTAGAATTTTTAATAACGGAGATACTGCTATTTTCCCATCAGAAGAAAGGTATATGCTTGTTTTAGCAAAAGATCAAAATGTATATGAATTTGACATACTTTATCCTCAAAATAATTATGGAATGTTAACCTACGATTTTGAACGTATTTCTACGTGGGCTTCAGAATCGTTTGGACTAAAAAATCCTACTAAATATTGTAATACAGATTTTTTAAGACCTTTTGATAATAATGGAAATTTGTTAGATACAGACCTTTTGTTTGAACAAGTCAGAAATAATCAATTATTTATATTAAATGAATTTGAATTTGCAAACTTAATTGTTAGAATAGAAACATATTCTTTTTTAGACGAAGTGTATGTAAGATTACGATTAATTGATGTTTTCAATTTTAAAAAATATAAAATTAAATTAGACAATTGTAAAGGAGGAAAATAAAATGGCTGATAATTTTTTAGAAAACCGATATGAAGAAGTTTTCGGTAATGGGAAAAAAAATATAAAAAAAATAGGGCACGGTTTGGATACTTTGCTCGAAAAAAATAGAAGTGTTAGAGGTTACAACAAAAATATTGAAGTTTCGCAACAAATTCTTGAAAAAATTGTTGCAGTTAATACAAAAATACCATCTGCACGTAATCAACAAATTCTTAGGTTTAAACTTGTTACAAAAAATACTGGTGCAGAAAAAATTATAGAAAACATAAAATTAGGCGGAGCATTACCCGAACTTAATCTTCCATTTCCAGAAACAGAACCTGAAGCTTTTATTATTGTTTGTTCTAAAATAGAACCAACAAATTATGTATATATCGATTTAGGAATTTCGCTTCAAAGTATGCTATTAAAAGCTGTTGAAATAGGTTTTAATGGAATTATTATTGGCGCATTTAATGAAAAAAATATTACTGAAGCATTTAATTTAAAATATAAACCATTAGCTGTATTAGCAATTGGTAAAAGTATTGAAAAAATTGAGTTAGTAAAAATAACAGAAAACGAATCTCATAATTATTATAGAAAAAATGGAGTTCATTATGTTCCAAAATTAGGTGTAGAAAGTTTATTAATGTAAAAAACAAAGATTTTTGTAAAATAGTTACAAATAATATAAACCTTAATCATAATTTTCGTATAATAAATAAATCTTGTTTATAAACTTGAAAAAATTATTAATTCTCATATTATTAACGCTTTTAAATCTTGTAGAAATTCAAGCAAAGACATTTTCACAAGAAGATAGTTCTGTGTATATAAATGAACAAAAGGCAATAGAATTAAAATGCGATAGTTTAATAATAGCATCAAAAACATTAGAAAACAAAAATGAACTAATAAATAATTATAATTATGTAATAAGTAAACATCCCAATTTAGACACAGTTGAAAAATATTCTAAATTATTGATAGATATAGCATTAAAAGAAAAAAAATATTTAATAGCACTCAATGCTTATCATATCAAAGCCTTTTGTAGATATTATAAATATGATTTTGTAGAAGCAAATAAAAATTATTTTAGTGCATTACAATTAAGCGACTCTTTACACGAAGATGCAATTTCTGCAAAAATCAAATATGCTATTGCTAGTACATATTCGATGCTTGGAGATTATATAAATTCTGATAATTATTTTAATCAAGCATTAAAAATATTTATTGCAAATCAAGACACTGCATATATTTGTGAAACATATCGTAGTTTAGTTCAAACTTATATTGATTTTCAATTGTATGATTATGCAAATAATTATATTCAAAAATCATATATTTTAGACTCATTAAGCAAAAATGAAAAAGGTCTATGTTTTGATAATTACTTTTTAGGTAGAATTTTACGTGGAAAATATGATAATCAAAATAATGAATCATTATTAAAAGAATCTATTGAATTGATGAAAAAAGGTAGAGATATTTCTATACAATTAGAAGATAATTTTTCAACAATGCAAATAGATATGGAATTAATGTTTTGCTATCTAAAATTATCTAAACATAATAATTCTTTAAAAGATTTATACATCGATACTGCAAAATTTTATCACGATATTGCTAAAAAATTTGCTATTCAATTTGGAACTTACACTAATTCTCATGATTTTGAATTGTGGAATGCTTATTATTTATCTCAAAAAAACGATTATAATAAATCTACTGAAATATTTGAATCTTTAGTAAAACAATATGAAACTGACTCTATTTATGGTCAATTTACTGTTGATTTATATAAATTGTATTCAGAACATTTACAAAAATGTGGCAACTATAAAGATGCTTTGTTTTATAGAGATAAAGAAGTTGAAATAATCAAAAAAACATATAATCGTGAATTTTTAATATATACAGCTGAAAGTAAAGCTCAAATCGAATTTGATCAAGAAAATTACAAAAGAATAGTTGAAGAAAATGCTAATCGTCAAAACTTTTTGATTATATTAATTACATGTATTATTATTATTGTTTTACTTTTAGGTATTATTATTAAAAATCGAAAAGTAAAGGATTTGTATAATATTTTATTAGACTCAAACACTGAAATAGAACTACAACGAAATCAATTATACGAAATAAACGAACAAACCAAATCGAGTATAAGATACGCACAACGAATTCAAACTGCATCAATGCCTCAAAAAGAAACTTTAGACGCTATTTTGGGTGATTGTTTATTAATTTGGAAACCTCTTGATATTGTTTCTGGTGATTTTTATTGGGCTCAACAAAATTCTAATTATAAATTTGTAGCTATTGGTGATTGCACTGGACATGGTGTTCCTGGTGCTTTTATGAGCATGTTAGGAATTTCGTCACTTAATGATATTGTTGCATCAATCGATTTTAATATGTGGCAACCTTCTGCAAGCGAAATCCTTGAAATGATGCGAAATAAAATCATAAATTCTTTACATCAAAAACTCGACACTGATAATTCAAAAGATGGAATAGATATGGCTTTATGCGTTATTGATACTCATAATCAAGAAATACATTTTGCAGGCGCTGTTCGTCCTCTGTTATTATTTAGAGATGGCAAATATATTCAATATAAAGGTGATAGAATGCCTGTTGGTATTTCTTATCATAATGATATTAGTTTTGTTAACAACAAATTTAAATATCAAACTGATGATGTAATTTATATTTACACTGATGGTATTGTAGATCAATTTGGCTATTTAGATGGCGTAGAAACAAAATTCACTAGAAAAAGACTTATTGAAACTTTAAATCAAGTGTGGGAACTTCCTTTTAATAAACAATATGAATATATAAATTCTATTTTTAATCAATGGTCTAATCCTCAAATTACAAGTAAAGTTTCAAGTTCTCAAGTTGATGATCAATTATTACTTGGGTTCAGAATGTAAAATTTATATACTTATTTTAATAAATTTATTGCACATATTCTGTTTTCTATCTAATTTAGAGCACAAAAAAAGTGCTTATGAAATATAATTTAACCAAAATCTTAACATTACTTTCTTTAATAATTATAATGTTTTGTAGTAAATCTTATGCACAAGAATTTACTCTTTCACAATCAGGATGTTTGCAAAATAAAGGAGTAGACATAGCTGTTTTTGATGATTATTATCCCGAAGGTCATCAAGGTGGCGTTTGTATAATTATGCATGGCAAACGATTGGCAACTAATGGCGATATTCGTTTAGAACCAACTCCTGGACAATGGCAAGCTGTTCCAAAAAAAGTGAATCGAAAAGTTGAAGGAAATAGAATAACCGCAAGAATGTGTTTCCCTGATACAAGTAGACACATGAAAGGATTTAATCCCATGGTTTATCCTGATTTAGCTTTTTATTATAATGTAGAAACCAAACCTATCGACAATGGTATTGAAGTTACGGTTTTTCTTGATAGTCCAATTCCTGAAAAATATAAAGGTAAAGTTGGTTTTAATCTTGAATTATTTCCAGGAGAATTATTTGGTCAACCATGGATTATGGACAATAAATCAGGAATATTTCCTCAACAACCAAATGGACCAACAATGTCGGCACAACCTATCATAAATCATAAAGGTAATTTTGAAGGCAAAAATGGTAGTACAGTTAATTTAGATAAGTTTTTAGGCAAAGGTTATAGTCCTTTAATTGCAGACAATATTATTGCAGAACCATACGCAATAGGAAATAAATTTGTGATGTGTCCTAACGACAAATACAAAAAAATCACTATTGAAACAAAATCTGAAAAACTTCAACTTTTTGACGGTCGCATGAATCATAATAATGGTTGGTTTGTTTTGCGCAGTGAAATTCCAACAGAACAAAAAGGAGAAGTACTAAAATGGATAATTACACCAAATGTTGTAGAAGATTGGATTTATCAACCTGTGATACAAACTTCTCAAGTTGGATATTTACCAAATCAACCAAAACGAGCTATTATTGAATTAGACGAACGTGATAATAGTATTGCACAAGCATCACTTATAAAAATCAATGCCGATGGAGAACAAATAGTTTTGACTCAAGGACCAAAAATGTGGGGTAAATTTCTTCGTTACAACTATGTAACTTTTGATTTTTCATCTGTTAAAGATCCAGGACTTTACAAAATTGTTTATCGTAATAGCGAATCTATAACATTTAAAATTGACAATGATGTTTATGATAGAGGTGTTTGGCAACCTGTTATAGAATATTTTTTACCAGTACAAATGTGTCACATGCGTGTAAACGAAAAATACAAAGTATGGCATGATGCGTGTCACCTCGACGATGCTCAAGTGGCTGAATTAGGAAATCTTTTTGATGGTTATGATCAAACTGAAAATTTTTCTAATCTTACACCAAACTCACCAAAACAAATAAACATTGGCGGTTGGCACGATGCAGGAGATTTTGACATAAGAATAGAATCTCAAGCAAACGAATGTTACAATCTTTCTCTAGCTTATGAATGTTTTAAACCTGAAATTGATGCCACTTCAATAGATTTTAATAATCATGTAGTAGAAATTCACCAACCCGATGGAAAAAACGATATTCTTCAACAAATCGAAAACGGCGCACTTTCTATTGTTGCTGGTTATAATGCTTTAGGTAGACTTTATCGTGGTATTATTTGTACACATCTTCGTCAATATGTTTTGTTGGGTGATGCTTCTGCTATGACTGATAATATTATTGGTAACGATGATGACAGAAGAGTTTACACAGAAAAAAATCCAAGTAGAGAATTATCTACTGCCGCATGTTTAGCTGCAACTTCTCGAACTTTAAAAGGTTTTAATGATACTCTTTCTAACAGTTGTTTAGAAATTGCAAAAAAAGTTTTGGATGACAACCAAAATGTTAAAGGCTTTGCTGCGTTTGCTAAATATCAAGTTTATGCAGAATTGTTTTTAACTACAAAAAACGAAGAATATTTAACAAATATTATCAATTTAACAGACTCAATAGATAGATATATAGGTTTTTGTGGATGGTATTTAACTAGAATAGAAAAATATTGTAGCGAATCAAAAGATAAAAAACTAAAAGCATTTTCAAAAGCATTTCGTTCTGCTTTAGTAAAATACAACGAATCACTACAAAAACAAGTAACAGAAAATCCATACGGAATACCATATCGTCCTAACATTTGGGGGGCAGGTTGGGATATTCAAAGTTTTGGCGTAAAACATTATTTCTTTGCTTCTCAATATCCTGAAATATTTTCAAAATCTCCAGTTTATGATGCTCTAAATTTTGTATTAGGATGTCATCCTGGATTAAATAGAGAATCATTTGCATCTGGAATTGGAGCAGAATCTGCAACTGTTGGATATGGATTAAATCGTTCTGATTGGTCGTATATTCCGGGCGGAGTAATTTCTGGAACAGGACTTATTCGTCCTGATTTCCCTGAATTATTAAAATTCCCATATTTATGGCAACAAACAGAATACGTAATTGGTGGTGGTTCTTCTAATTATATGTTTTTAGTGTTAGCAACTCAACAATTAGCAATGATGAAATAGAATTTATTTAAAATTTATAATTTAAAATCTTAATAATAAAAAATGAAAAAAATAATTTTAGCGTTAGCAATTGTGAGCACATTATGCTCATGTGGACAATCTACATGGAAACCTGGTGGTGATAAACAAGTTGTAGACTCTTCAACATCAACACCAACAACAATTATTGAAAAAATTGATCCAAGTACTTATCAAACACAAAATCCTGAAAATATGCAAAAAGTATGTGATTTTATTAAAGGCTGTGGATATTACTTTTTAGCCACAGTAGATGGCGACAAAGCTCGCGTTCGTCCTTTTGGAACTTGTACTCTTTTTGAAGGCAAACTTTATATTCAAACTGGTCACAAAAAACGTACAGCTCAACAACTTGCACAAAATCCTAATGCTGAAATTTGTGCTTACAACACTCAAGACGGCAAATGGTTACGTTTAAGTGGTAAACTTATTGAAGACGAACGTGTTGAAGCTAAAAAAGCTCTTCTTGATGCTAATCCTCAACTTCGTTCTATGTATAACGAAAACGATGATAATACAGCAGTTTATTTCTTTAAAGATGCTGTTGCTTATATCAGTAGTTTTGCAGGTGCTGACGAAGAAATTAGATTTTAGATTTTAGTTTTTAGTAGCAAGTAGGAAGTAGTAAGTACGCTACTTACTACTATCTACTTACTACTTACTACTTTATTAAACCATGACTCTTTCTCAACTTTATTCTTTATTAAAATCTCAATTATCAGATTTTTTTACAAATCAAAACGAAAATATAGCTGTTTCGCGTCAGATTATTAAACATATTACAGGATATTCATCTAGTGATATTGTATTAAAGTCTGACATTGAAATTAATATCGACAATAATTTTATTAATAATATTATTGCTAGAATAAAAAAGTCTGAGCCGTTAGAATATATTTTTAATAATGCTCAATTTTTAGATTTAGAATTATTTACTGAAAGTTCTGTTTTAATTCCACGACCAGAAACTGAAGAACTGGTTATCAAGATTTCTAACTTTCTTAAAAACAAAAATAACTTTAATATTCTTGATATTGGTACAGGTAGTGGTTGTATTCCAATTTATTTAGCTATAAACAATCCAAAAAACAATTATTTTGCATGTGACATTTCTGAAAAAGCTATTTTTACGGCTACAAAAAATGCAAACAAATATAATCTTAATAATATTAATATATTTTTAGCTGATATTTTAAATTATCAAAACAATAAAATATTAACTTCTACAAAATTTGACGTTATAGTTTCAAATCCACCATACGTAACCAATTCAGAAAAAACATTAATGAAATCAAATGTATTAAATTTTGAACCTCATAATGCTTTATTTGTATCAGACAATGACCCATTATTATTTTATATAAAAATTACAGAATTTGCAACCAAATATTTAAACCAAAACGGAAAATTATATTTTGAAATCAACGAACGTTTCGGTTCTGAAACATATTCTATGATGAAACAATTTGGATTAAAAAAAATTATTATCCATAAAGATTTGTTTGGAAAAGAGAGAATGATAGAAGCTGATATTTAATTTTAGAAAAGTTAAATTATAATTCAAAAAAACAACTTATAAGTTTGTTCATTCTTACAAGAAATTCAGTTACTTTTATTTACTACTTAAATTTTTCTTATCTTTGCAAAAAAGAATCGAAGATATATGAAAAGATTAGGTTTGATTGTTGTGTCTATTTTATTTTGTATTAGTATAAAAGCCCAAAGTGTTGGTTTAGTAATGAGTGGCGGTGGTGCAAAAGGTTTAGCTCATATTGGTGTAATAAAAGCATTAGAAGAAAATTCTATTCCTATCGACTACATAACAGGAACAAGTATGGGAAGTATTATTGGAGCATTATATTCCATTGGATACACTGCCGAAGATATGGTAGACCTATTTCACTCAAAAGAATTTTACATGTGGCTAAATGGAAAAACAGATATTTCTTTAAAATATTTTTTTATGGAAGACGACCCAAATGCAGAATGGTTTCGACTTCGTTTAAATAAAGATACTGTTTTTAAAGCCTATCTACCAACAGGAATTATTTCAAGCTATCAAATGGATTTTGCTTTTATGCAATTGATGGGACGTGGTGAAGCCGCTTCAAAATATAATTTTGATAGTTTAATGGTTCCTTTTAGATGTGCTGCTTCTGATATTTATGCAAAAAAATCAGTTATTTTTAAAGATGGAAATTTAAGCAAAGCTGTTCGCTCATCAATGGCAATTCCATTTTATTTTAAACCAGTAAAATACGAACAAGGTTTATTATATGATGGAGGTATTTACAACAATTTTCCCATCGATGCAATGGAAAAAGATTTTAACCCAGATTATATTATTGGTGTTCAAGTGTCGGACAATAACGAAAATCCTGCTGAAGACGATTTAGTGATGCAGATTTTTAATATGACAATGGATCGTAGTAATTATACAATTCCTAACGGTAAAGGAATTATGATTATTCCTGACGTTTTAAGTGCTAGTACTCTTGATTTTAGCAAATGCGACGAATTAATTATGAAAGGATATATTGCAGCCATGGAGCAAATGCCTTTGTTAATAAAAGCAATAAATCGACGAGTTGACAGCACACAAGTAAATCAAAAACGTGAAGAGTTTAAAGCCAAAATGCCTCCAATGTATTTTGATAATGTTGAAATTAATGGTTTAAAAAAAGCTCATAGTAAATATGTTAGTGGATTGTTTAAACATTGGAACCACGATCCAAAAAGTTTAGATGTTACTCGTAAAGATTTTTATAAACTTATCGCTGACAATACTTTAGATAAAATTTATCCTACATCAAAATACGACCAATTAACAGGATATTACACATTAAAACTAGATGTTTCTCGAAGCAAAAATATAAGTGCTAAAGTTGGTGGCAACATTTCAACAGCTGCAACAAGTCAAGCGTTTATTGAATTAGAACATTTGTTTTTTGGACAAATTCCAATTAAATTATTTGCTAATGGTTATTTCGGTAGATTTTATACCTCAGGCAAAGTGGCTATGAAATCATTTTTAACTTATCCTACATTATGTTATTTAGAAGCTGCATTACAACTTAATAGATGGAATTATATGGAAGCCGATCCTGATATTTTGTTTATTGACACTAGAAATCCTGTTTCTATTAAACATAATGGAGAATTTTATGCAAACTTAGGTCTTCCTGTTTTTATGTCAGGAAAACTATATAGTGGACCAGCAATTGGTGTTTATTCGCAACAATATTATTTAAACAAAGATTTTTTATCTAACGATAAACTTGATAAATCTATTCTTGAATATGGTGGTATGCACATAACATACGAACGTCAAACGCTCAACGACAAAATGTATCCAAGCAAAGGTGTACAATTTCTTGCAAAGATTAAATATACTAACTTAAACGAAAAATTTTCACAAGGAACATCTGCAGAACAACTTATTACTACTAATAATAAAGGTAAAAGTTTTTATGATTTTGTTCTTGATTATAGTAACTATAACTTGCGAGCAGGAAAATTTTCTTTTCCTTTTTCAGTAGAACTCAATTTAAGTCATCACGATACACTTTGCAATACAATGGCTGACATGTTAACTACAAATGCTTATCGTCCAACTGCATATACAAAAACTGTTATTTTTGAAGATTATCGAGCAGAAAAATATCTTGCAGGGAGTTTAGGTTTTATGTATACAATTGGCGAAAATTGTCATTTCCAATTAGAAGGATTTGCATTTCAACCATACCGCAAAAAATTTCTAGAAATAAACGAAAATGGCGATTATATTGCAAAATCAAAAAAAGATTTTGATGGATTTCAATATTTCTTTAATACAACATTGTTTTACAACACAATGATTGGACCTGTAGCATTTAATCTTCGCTATATGCCCGAAGGAAAATCTCATTTTTACTTTATGTTTAATATTGGTTATATGATATATAACAAAAGTTGGTGGGATAGAAACTAAAAATATTAACAATTGATAATATTTTTTTGATTATCAATTGTTAATATTTAATTATTTCAATAAACCTTCGTCGCGAACCGACATTAAAACAGCATTTGCTGATACTATATAATAAGATTCATTGTTAAATTTTATTTCAATAGCACCAGTTCGTTGATAAACAGCCAAATCACCACGTTTGGGTTGTAGTGGAATATATTTAACAGAGTCTGATTTATCTTTCCAAGGTTCATCATAATCATTAACCGATGGAATTGGATAACCTGGACCTGTTTTTATAACATATCCTAAACTAACTTTATCATTATCTATAACACTTGCAGGAAGATACAAACCTGATTCGGTTTTTTCTTGTGGAAATTTTGGTTTTATTAAAACCTTGTCACCCATAACTACAAGTTGTTCTAAATCTTTTTCTTTTAAGTTTATAGTCATAATCTTCAAAATTTCGTTGCAAATATATAACTTTGTGGCAATATTTAAAAAAGTGTATTGATTAAAAATTTTAATTAATTTTCATGAGACATAGAACAGGGCAAATATACGAAAACGTTGAAATCACCAACGTGGCTGCCGAAGGAAAATCTATTGCTAAAATAGATAATATGGTAGTTTTTATTAAAGGTGTAGTTCCAGGAGATATTGTTGATATTCAAATAACTCATCGCAGTAGAAATTTTAGAGAAGCAAAACCTATTGCTTTTAAAAAATATTCTGAAAATCGAGCAGTGCCTGAATGTGAACATTTTGGAACTTGTGGAGGTTGTGTTTGGCAAAATTTGCCTTATAATTTACAACTTAAATATAAACAACAGCAAGTTGAAGATGCTTTAATTCACATTGCTAAAGTAAAAATTCCTGAAGTTTGTTCTATTTTACCTTCAGAAAAAACTTTGTTTTATAGAAACAAATTAGAATTTACATTTGCTTCTTGTCGTTGGTTAACTTCTGAAGAAATGGAAATTCCTAACGAAGATAAACAAATTCAAGGTTTAGGATTTCATATTCCTGGGCGTTTCGACAAAGTGCTTGACATCAAAAAATGTTTGTTACAAGAAGAGCCTTCTAATCAAATTCGTTTAGCTGCTAAACAATATGCTATTGATAATAATTTATCATTTTTTAATTTAAAAACTCAAGTCGGTTTTCTTAGAAATATATTAATTCGTAGTTCTTTGAGTGGTGAATTAATGGTGATTATGGTTTTTGGTACACCTGACGAAGAACCTCGTAACAAAATGATGGATTATTTATGTGAAAAATTTCCACAAATAACTTCTATGATGTATTTTATCAATACAAAACTAAATAGCGACTATTCCGACCTCGAAGCTTTTTGTTATAAAGGTAAAAATCACATTATTGAAGTGATGGACGATTTAAAATTTAAAGTGCAAGCTAAATCGTTTTATCAAACAAATTCTCTTCAAGCATATAGATTATATTCTGTTACTAAAGATTTTGCTCAATTAACTGGAAACGAAATTGTTTACGACCTTTATACAGGAACTGGTACAATTGCTAATTTTGTTGCTCGAAATGCAAAAAAAGTGATTGGTATTGAATATATTGTAGAAGCTATTGAAGACGCTAAAGTTAATAGTCAACTAAATAATATTAACAATACCGTTTTTTATGCAGGTGATATGAAAGACGTTTTGTCGGAAGATTTTATTGAGCAAAATGGTAAACCTGACGTAATGATTATTGACCCTCCACGTGCGGGAATGCATCCTGATGTTGTTAACACTATTTTGAAGGCTGAACCAAAACGAATTGTTTATGTAAGTTGTAATCCTGCAACTCAAGCTCGTGATGTTGCGCTTCTTGACGAAAAATATAGTGTTATTAAAGTTCAACCTGTTGATATGTTTCCTCAAACTCATCATGTTGAAAATGTGATACTTTTAGAAAAAAAATAACTAATATTTTAATTAAATGAAAAAATCTATTGTCATAGTTTTAATATTGATATTTTCATCACTTAAATTATCTGCTCAAGATATTTCTATTTCTGGTAGTCAAATTCGTCTTGAGGATAAAAATGCTGAAATAACTTCTCAAACTATAAGAATTACTAAAACTATGACAATAGTTTCTGTTTCTGGCAATAATGCAGGATTTTGGATAAATAAAAATGGAAATCCTGAAAAAGCATTTTGGACAGAAACTCAAGCTGAACAAGCTATCGGTTACAAACTTCAACCAGGTGTATACCAAGTATTTCCAAATCTTAAAGCTGACGAAAATAAAGCTGATGTCACTATTTTATTAAGAAAATAAATAATATTAGTTCTTATATTCTATTTTCTTTAACACCCCAATTTTGTAATAATGAATTGTTGGGGAGGTGGAAAAATTTTGTGTAAATTTCACGACAAAAAAATCAATAATTTTTTTTAAAAACAGATTTATTAATATTTTTGCATGTCAAAAAACTTTTTTAACAAAACTAATGCTTCAATAATAATGTACAACATAATTGTAAAAATTAATCGGGGGGGGTAAAATTTCTACTATTCTATATTTTATTATTTACCTCACTATCAGCATTTTCGCAAGGAAACAATCCTGTAAGAATTTCTATAATTGGAAATGGCAGTTATAGCAATA
>JAKSUC010000025.1 GCA_024413595.1 Bacteroidales bacterium | reverse complement strand
ATAGTAGAAAAATTAGAAGAATTATTTGTCGAAATAGATAAATTGAAATAAAATTTTGGAACTTGTCTTACCAAAGTCAAGTTCCAAAATAAAATAATTACTATTCAGATTTAACAATATTGCAGTCTATAATAACCGCATTTTCTTTGTCGCTAATTTTATCTTCAACTTTACAGTTTAAGAAATTAGCAGAACCTTCCATATATGGAGCGTCAGAATTATCTATAATATCACATTTTTCGAAAGTTGTTGCAGTTTCTAATCCTGATATCATAAATGGCATATAATTGTTGTGAATTTTGCTATCTTTAATAAGTGTGTTCCCTGTTATACCAATGCAAATTCCACATTCTTCATTGTCGAATATATCACAGTTTGTTATTGTTATAACTCCATTATCATTAGAAATTGCTATATCGTTGCAGTTTATATTGCAGTTGTCGATTGCAGTGTTTGCGGCGCAAATTAAAGTTAGCCCATTTATTCTACTATTTTCAACAAATCCATGTTCACTGTGTTTGATGGTTAAATTTTTTAGATTAAGGTTTTTGCAATTATAAAATGTTAAAATATCAACATTAGGATTTTTGCTTGTGAATATTGCGTTTTCTTTGCTTTTACCCTCAATAGTCAAGTTGTTAATGTTAGAAATTCTTAATGCTATATCACCAGTTTTAAAAATTCCAGTTTCTTCATAGTCGTAACTTTCTGTGAGATTAACATCTATATTGTCAACCTCTATTGGTTTGTTGCAATCTATAATAATGTGAGCATCTGATTTTATAGCTTCCAAAAATTCTTTACCATTATGAACAGTAATGGCGTTTTGATTTTCAGCTTTAATAGTTTCTGCGTTTTCGTTGGTAGTGTTGTTACTAGAATTAGAATTTCCACACGAAATCATGGTCATTGCCATAGAAAGTGCGCAAAATGTAATGATTGTTTTTTTCATACTTATGAGTTTTTATTTATTAATATTCGCAACATAATTATAATTTTAGTCTATTATTTCACTTATTTTGATGTTGCGAAAGTCAAAACAGTAAAATTTTTATAGACATTACAAATATAGAAATAATACGATAAAAAATTTTAGTTGGTATAAAATAGTTAAGAATAAAAATCACATCTAAAACCTCACCTTTAAAAAAAATTAAAATCTCTTAGTTTTTTAATTAATTATAATAATATTACAAATGTGTTTAAAAATAGAATATTTTGTTATATTTTTTATTTAGTTATTAAAGATGTTAGACCAAAATAAAGCCCCGTTTTCGATAAATATAATAATGATATAAAATTGAAATTTATTGTAATTGTGTGATAACAATTCGTAATTTTCTTTTATATTTGTGCAAAAATCAACGCAATGAAGAGGAATTTTTGCTTTAGTCAACAACAACTGATTAACAGAGCATTACGCTTGTCGGCGTCTTGTGATCGAGATTTTCAGAAATTATCTGAATTTGGTTTCACAGATGAGATGTTCAAAAACCTTACCGAACTTACATCAAAATTTATGAATTTTTGTTCCGACAAAATTAATCTTCATAATATAACTTCGTTTAACGAAAACCGCAAAAAACTAAGAAAAGACATAATTAAGCAAATAAGATTAATTCAACTTAAACTTGAAATTTTAAATTGCCAAAACTCAGATATTTATTCTACATTACGTAAACTAAAAGTTTATAATGTTTCAGACTCTAAGTTTTTAGAAGAAATAAAAAAGGTTCAAGGCAGTAGTGTAATACTATGTTCATTGGGAGTGTCTGCTACTCAAACAGGTACACTTAATAGTTTGATTATAGAATATAAAAAATCGTGTGAAACTTGTATTTCGTTTAATAATTCAAGAAAAGCAGATAGCGAAGAGCGTATTAACATAGCAAACGATTTACTCAAATCTATGTCCACTATTTGTAAAATGGGAAAGTTAGTTTGGAAAGATGTAGATGATAATAAATATAACGATTATATTTTATATTAGTTTATTTCTTTTATTTATAGTTAGTTTTATAGGTTTATTTGTATTTAATATTTAAATACAGCATATTTAAAATTCTAAAATTTATTTAAAAATCATAAATAGTTAGAAATTAAGAGTTTATATTTTTGCTAGAAATTAGTAAAATTTTCTCGCACTTTTTTTAAAATAAATATGTGTTTGGTATATAATTTGCTTTCCATATCTACGGAAAATATAGCTTATTTTTATTAAAATTTAGCTGATTTCAACGTATACAAATGTAGATTTTCTTTATTTTTTGATATAATAAATCAAAATTTACTGTTTTACAATTGTAATACCTACACATCTTTATTTTTTCAAAATATATTATATAATCTTGAATTTTAGTAAGTTATTTTATGTTATAAAATAATGTAATATCTTAAATAGTCAATATTCAATCTAAATTTATAATATTTACTTTTGTTTACAAGTTTAAAGGAAATATAGAAAGTAGTAATTTTGATTGATTATAAATCATAAAAAGCCGAAAATATGTTTTCGAAAATTTATGTTAACATGAAATTGAAATTTTAAAAAACAAAAAATGTATTATAATCAGCAATATTTATTAAATTTGCATTCTCAATCCTAAAAGGATTTAATAAATAAAAATTAAACAATTATGCAACTACTTGAATTTGAAAATCCGATACAAGAATTGGAAGAACAACTAGCCAAAGCTGAAGAAATAAAAAAAGCCGGTTCAGTTGATATCGACCAAACTATAGCAGATCTAAAAAACAAGATTGAAGTAACTCGTAAAAATATTTATGAAAATTTAACACCTTGGCAGCGTGTTCAAGTATCACGCCATCCCGAACGTCCCTACACATTGGCATATATAGATGCAATATGTGATGATTTTATAGAACTACATGGCGATCGTCAATGTAAAGATGATACCGCAATGGTTGGCGGTTGGGGAACAATCAATGGACAAAGTGTAATGTTGATAGGTCAACAAAAAGGCATAAATACCAAAATGCGTCAATATCGCAATTTTGGAATGGCAAATCCCGAAGGTTATCGTAAGGCTTTGCGATTAATGAAAATGGCAGAAAAATTTAATAAACCTATCATCACCTTTATAGATACACCAGGCGCATATCCTGGATCTGAAGCCGAAGAACGTGGTCAAGCAGAAGCCATAGCTCGTAATATTTATGAAATGTTTCGTATTTCTGTTCCTATAATTTGTATAGTTATTGGCGAAGGCGCATCTGGCGGAGCTATTGGAATTGGGGTAGGAGATAGGGTTTTTATGCTTGAAAATACTTGGTATTCTGTTATAGCACCAGAGTCATGTTCAAGTATTCTTTGGCGAAGTTGGGATTTTAAACGCGAAGCAGCGTCAGCCCTTAAACTTTCAGCAGAAGATATGTTTAATAATAAGCTAATTGATGGAATAATAAAAGAACCTCTTGGCGGAGCTCACAATAATCCTCAAGAGATGTTCAAAATAGTGAAACAAACAATAATTGACTCTTTGAACGAATTAAAATCAATTCCATCAGACCAATTAATAAATAATCGTGTAGAAAAATTCTCTAAAATGGGAGTTTTTAATGAAGTAAATTAAATATAAATTAATGGCATTCAATAATAATTCTCAAAAAAAGAAACAACAAGACATAATTGACATCAATGCTCAATATGGACGAAAACCACCCGAAGCAGAAGATTTGGAAGCTTTGGTTTTAGGTGCTATTATGCTTGAACAGGGTTCTGAAATCGACGTAATGAATATTTTAAAGGCAGATAGTTTTTATAACGACAAACACCGTAAAATATTTGAAGTTATTATTGAACTCTCATCAAACCATTTACCAATTGATATTTATACCGTATCTGAACAACTAAGAGCAAAAGGTTTGCTCGAAGAGGTTGGCGGTGCATATTATATAGCATCGTTAACTCAAAATGTAGGATCAGCAGCACACCTAGAATTTCACGCAAGAATTATTGCTCAAAAATATATTCAACGTGAATTAATAAAAGCAGCATCAGAAATAGAAAATAGAGCTTACGATTTAGGTAGCGATGTAGACGATCTTTTAAATTTTTCGGAAAAGAAAATATTTGACCTTGCATACGGCAATATCAAAAATGATACGCAGAGTATGGATCAGGTTTTAAAAGATTGTATGAAACAACTTGATGAAGCCTCAAAACGAACAGATGGATTAAGTGGTGTTCCTTCGGGATTTACTTCACTAGATAGAATTACACAAGGTTGGCAACGAAGTGATATGATTGTTATAGCAGCTCGTCCATCAATGGGTAAAACAGCGTTTGTGCTTTCTATGGCGCGTAATATGACTGTTTATCATAAAGTGCCTGTTGCTATTTTTTCTCTAGAAATGTCGGCAGTTCAACTTGTTAATCGTTTGATTGTTTCCGAAACAGAATTGGGTTCTGAAAAAATTCGTACTGGAAAACTCGAAGATTATGAATGGACTCAATTAGAAAGTAAAATCAAAAATCTTGAAGGAGCACCTTTATATATAGATGATACCGCAGGTATTTCGTTGTTTGAACTGAGAGCAAAATGTCGACGTTTAAAAATGCAACATAATATCGAAATGGTTATTATCGACTATTTGCAATTGATGACTGGACCGCCAGAAGTTCGTGGTAATCGTGAACAAGAGGTTTCTACTATTTCTCGTGGTATAAAACAGATTGCCAAAGAGTTGAATATTCCTATAATAGCATTGTCTCAGTTGAGCCGTGCCGTTGAAGTACGTGCGGGCGATAAACGTCCACAATTGAGTGACCTTCGTGAGTCTGGTGCTATTGAACAAGATGCCGATATTGTATGTTTTATTCACCGACCTGAAAAATTTGGTATTATGCAAGATGATGAAGGAAATTCTACAGAAGGTCTTGGTCAAATAATTATAGCAAAACACCGTAATGGTGCTTTGGAAGATGTTAATTTAAAATTCCGTGCCGAATTTGCTCGTTTTGAAGAAGAGGACAACCAAGGTTTAATGGTTTATAGTAGTATGAACGATGATAGTCCAAATAATTCAAATGTTGGAGGTTTGCCTGATATTGGAGGTTATAATCCATTTGAACAATCTTCGTCAGACACTTCTTCAATGCCTGATTTAGGACCTGCACCATTTTAAAAATATAATTATGAAAAATTTGTTTGTGTTAATATTTATGGTGATTATAAATTTTCAGACGCTCAATGCAATGAAAATTCTTATACCTATGGACGAAACACAAACAAATCATCTAAAGGCTTATGGTGTAACATATTCAGTGTTAGAAGCTGGATTTACAGCAGAATGGTTGTTAAATTATCGCGGAGGAAGTTTTTTAACTGATTATACATCAGAAATAGCCACAATGTGTAGAATAAGAAATGTAAGTTTTCAACAAATACCTGATGCTGCTGCAGATAATATTTTGTTAGAAATATCCCAAAATGATGTTAATATGGAGCATATTAAATTAGAAAAAGCTCCAAAAATTGCAGTTTATGCACCAAAAACCTATAAACCTTGGGACGATGCTGTTATGTTGGTGCTAACATACGCTGAAATTCCGTACACAGTGGTTTATGATGAGGAAATTTTAACTGGTGAATTGTCAAAATATGATTGGCTTCATGTTCATCATGAAGATTTTACAGGTCAATTCGGAAAATTTTATGCTTCGTATAAAAATGTACCTTGGTATAAAAATCAAGTAATAGAATTTAATGCCTTAGCCCAAAAAATGGGATATTCAAAAGTGTCGAAACTAAAACTCGCAGTTGCAAAAACTATTAAAGCATTTGTCGAAAATGGTGGATTTATGTTTGCAATGTGTAGTGCAACAGATAGTTTTGATATAGCTTTAGCCGCAGAAAATACAGATATTTGTCAATCAATGTTTGATGGCGACCCAATTGATCCTAATTGTCAGTCAAAATTAGATTTTAGTGCAACATTTGCATTTAAAAATTTTAAACTAGAACTTAATCCCAATGTTTATGAATATAGTGATATTGACGCAACAAATACAAGAAAAGTGTTGAAAAACGATGATATTTTCACATTGTTTGAATTTTCAGCAAAATGGGATCCAGTGCCAACAATGCTTTGTCAAAATCATGTAGATGTTATAGATGGATTTATGGGACAAACAACTTCGTATCGTAAAGAAGTTTTAAAAAGTTCTGTTTTAATTATGGGTGAAAATAAAGCTGCTAACGAAGCACGTTATATTCATGGTGAATTTGGTAAAGGAACTTGGACGTGGTATGGCGGACATGATCCTGAAGATTATACTCATTATGTTGGCGATCCTCCAACAGATTTAGATTTACATCCTAATTCTCCTGGATTTCGTTTAATTTTAAACAATGTGCTTTTTCCTGCGGCAAAAAAGAAAAAGATGAAAACTTAGTTTTTATTTTCTTTCTTTTCTGTTTTTTCTTTTATTTTAAACCATAGTACCCATAAGGCAAACACTCCTACATAAAGCGCATAGTGAAATATGTATTCGTGAAAAAAGTTTACCGTATCTGGATAATAATGTCCCACTATTATTAAAGCTGATATTCTTATTATATTTAAGATAATTATTGTAATTATTCCAAAAATTGTGTAACATATTTTGTGAAAAACCTTAGCTGGAAATGCTATGATTAAAAAACAAAATGTTATAAGAACCAATCTACCTAAACAACCTCTGTCTAATATTAAAGAGCAACCGAATGTATCACTTATTATTTTACCAAAAACGTAGCAATCAAATCCAAATAGTTTTAATATAAATTGTGTGGAATATGCAATAAGTTCTGTTAAATAATATACCCCTTCTTCATAAAAACAATAAATCCAATAATTATTTTTGAGTACACAAAAAAATATCAATCCTAATATTATCATTATAGAACAATTGATAATAATTTTTATAATATAAGATTGATTTGAATAATATTTAGAGTATAAATTAGCTAACTGCATTTTTATTGTTTATTAACAAAAAAACCGGAGATTATTTCCGGTTTTTTTATCAAGAATTGATAAAATTTAAAATTATTTGTCTGTTTTTCCTTTTTTATAGTCTCGATATTTTTTTGCACCATATGCAACGCCAGCAGCAATCAATGCACTTATACCTCCATCTATTGGGCCTTCAAATGTTGGATCTGCTGCGGTTGCAAATACACTTGGTGATATAAACATTAATACTACTAAAACTGCTAATATTTTTTTTATTTTATCCATAGCTTTGTATGTTGTTACTAAAATTGATTATTTTGTTTTAACGCAATTTTTTTACCAAAGTTTTTTTTATATCTTAATTAAATGATAAATACTTTATTATAACTAATTTTTTGTTTTTTTATTGCCCAAAAATATAATATAAGAATTAAAGAATTGAAAAATCAAGTTAAAAAAAACTTGTATTTCAATTCTTTAATCTTAAAATTATAAATTAAATACCAAATTCTTTCTTTAATTTATCTACATAATCTAATTTTTCCCAAGTGAAAAATTCAACTTGTTTCGAAATAGTTTTACCGTTTTCTATAACATCAACATTTTCAGTGTAAGGTTCACGACCAAAATGTCCATATGCAGCAGTTGCTAAGAAAATAGGATTTTTAAGTTTAAAACGACGAATAATTGCAGCAGGACGCATATCAAATATAGTTAATAATTTAGCAGCAATTTCGCCATCACTCATTTTAACTTTGTTTGTTCCGTATGTATTTACATATAAACCAACAGGTTGAGCAACGCCAATTGCATATGCCACTTGAACTAAACATTCATCAGCAATACCAGCAGCAACTAAATTTTTAGCAATGTGACGTGTTGCGTAAGCCGCACTTCTATCCACTTTACTAGGGTCTTTACCACTAAAAGCACCACCTCCGTGAGCTCCTTTTCCTCCGTAAGTGTCAACAATGATTTTTCTTCCTGTTAATCCTGTATCTCCGTGAGGGCCACCTATTACAAATTTTCCTGTTGGATTAACAAATAGTTTATAATCTCCTTTAAATAAAGCTTTTTCTTTGTCGCTTAATTTGCTTAACAAACGTGGAATAAGAATATTTTTAACATCTTCGGTTATTTTATCAACCATTTCTTTGTCAGCTTCAAGTTGTGATTTTGCACTTTCTGCTTTTATAAATTCATCATGTTGGGTTGATACTACAATAGTGTCGATACGTTTTGCTACATTGTCATCTCCATATTCAATGGTAACTTGGCTTTTGCTATCAGGACGAAGATAAGTCATTTCTTTGCCTTCACGACGAATTTCTGCTAATTCAATCAATAGTTTGTGTGCAAGTTCTATGCTGTATGGCATAAGATTTTTGGTTTCTCTTACAGCATAACCAAACATCATACCTTGGTCGCCAGCACCTTGATTGTCGGCGTCTTCACGTTCTACACCACGATTAATATCTTGACTTTGACCATGAATTGATGATAATACTCCGCAACTATTGCCGTCAAACATATATTCGCTTTTTGTGTAACCTATTTTGTTGATTACATTTCGCGCTGTTTGTTGTACATCAACGTAGGCTTCTGTTTTAACTTCGCCGCCTAATACTGTTAATCCTGTTGTAACAAATGTTTCGCAAGCTACTTTACTTTCTGGATCTTGTTTTAAAAATTCATCTAACAATGCGTCAGATATTTGATCCGCAACTTTGTCTGGATGTCCTTCTGATACAGACTCTGAGGTGAAATAATATGACATAATTTTTATTTTTTTTATTATTCTATTTTTTGGATTAGATTTTTGAGGTGTAAAAGAAAGGTATTAATTGTTTTAGCATTTTTTTAACGCGGTTGCAATCAATTACAAATCCTTCCGCACCTCATTTTATTTTGGGACAAAAATAGTGATTATTTGTTTATGATATTCTTTTTTATTTTAAAAAAGAGATTTTTTCTATTATTTGCTTTTATTACTATATTTTTTAGAATATTATTTGTAATTAATGAAGTTTTGTTAGTTTTTCTTTTTGAGTGTTTGTTTCCTCTTTTTTTGATAATATTTTGTTTTGTAATTAAAAAACTTTATTGCGTAGTTATTTGTTTCTTTATTGTAATAAATTCAATTTTTTAGTCTTATAAATAGTTGATTATTAAAAAATAAATTCTTAACTTTAATCAATTTTAAAATTAATAAACATTTTAGTAAAAAAATAAGTATAAAAGATAGTTTGTATTAAAAATTGATTATCCATTTTATAGAATGTTGTCTTTTTTTTAATACAATGGAGTATAAAAAATTATACAGAATTCAAAAAAAATAGAAGAATTAAAGTTAGAGTTCGGTCTAATTTTTGTTACTTTTGTCTTGTTAAAATTTGTTCAACCATGAAATTTACAAACTTATCGTTAAGAACTCAACTCATAACGGCTTTTGGTTTAGCAATAGTTCCATTGCTATTTATGGCTTTAATACCAATTATTGTTGTAGGAACAATAAATGATACTGCTCAAAAACTTGTTAATAATTACGAACCAATGCTTAGCGCTGCTAATAGTATGGTTGACCACCTTGGAAATACTGTAACTGTTTTCCAAAATCTATTAACTTCTGGTATGAACGAAACTACAAGAAGAGAAAGTTCTGATGCTTATAATGCTATATATAAAGATTTTGAAAAACTTTCTAAATATGTTGTTAGCGATACAACTAATAGAGAACTAAAAGAGGCGTACGACTCGGTTTTTACTATGTTTGCCGAACTTGAAAACCTTTATAATATTATCGAAAAAACTTATGTTGAAACTAAAGATGCTAATGATGAATTACTTTCAATTCAACATAATTATGAAAATCTTGTTGACAAATTTTATAAACGAATTAAAGTTAATCCTCAATATGATGTTGCAAGTGAACAATTACGTCGTAATATGTTGCTAAATCAATTGTTATCTATTCAAGTTATTATCAATGATACCCCACTTCTTGACGCTTATTTAGCAGAAAACGCTGACATTGAAAAAAAACTTGCTAACACTAATTTTGAACCTAATCTAAAGCGTGAATATTCAAATATCACTAAAATAAAACAAGATTATCTTGCTAAAAGTGCTGATGTCTATAATTATTCTTTAGACATGCGTAATGCTCTTTTTACACTGCCTGATTTTAGTGCAAGTCTTAAGATTAGAACTAAAGAGCTTTGCTTCGTTGTTGAAAAATTATCTATCGAAAAAGCTGCTGATATTGAGTCTTCAACTAAAACTTTACGATATGCAGGTTATACTATTTTAATAATAGTTTTTGTTTTAGTATTTTTTGTTTCTAAACGAACAATCCGTATTATTGTAGATGGAGTTAAAGACAATACTATAAAAACTCAAAAACTTACATCTGGTGATCTTACAACAGATTTTGAACGCGTTGATGGTAATTCTGAACTATCAATACTTAACAATTCAATGGCTGATATGAAAGAAACTCTTTCTGATATAGTTCGTTCTATTTCTGAAAGTTCTGCTGCTATTTCATCTGCCGCAATTGAGATGAATCATGCTAGCCAACAAATGAGTGGTAGTGCTAATGATCAAGCAGCGTCGGCTGAAGAAATTAGTAGTGCAGTTGAAGATATGGCTAAATCAATAGAACAAAATAGTCAAAATGCAGCTAAAACTGAAAATATTGCTACTGCTTCGGCTCAGTCGATACGTGATTGTAATGTTGCTGCTCAAAAAACTGTTAGTACAATTATGGAAATTGCTGAAAAAATCACTGTTATTGACGATTTAGCTTTCCAAACTAATATTCTTGCTTTAAATGCTGCTGTTGAAGCTGCACGCGCTGGTGAACAAGGTAAAGGTTTTGCTGTGGTTGCCGCTGAAGTTCGTAAATTAGCTGAAAAATGTACTCTTGCTGCCAAAGATATTGATACTGTAAGTTCTGAAGGTGTTAATGTGGCTAAATTTACTGGTGATGTTTTTGCTAAAATTTTACCCGAAATCGAAAACACTACCGTTTTAGTTCAGAAAATTGCTATTTCGAGTCGTGAACAAGCTTCGGGTGGAGCTCAAATTAATAGTGCTGTTCAAAAGTTTAATTCTGTTATTCAGCAGTTTGCTAAACTTGCTGATGAGGTTTCGCAGTCGTCAAATAATCTTATGGCGCAGTCTTTAAAACTTCAAGAAATTATCAAATTTTTCAAGGTTAATTCTTAGTTTTAACAATTTATTATTTTGAATTATTTGGTAATTTTTTATTTAATTCCAAAATTCTAACATCATATTATTTAATTACATAATATTATGGCGATAGTGAATATGAAATAAAAACACTATGAGTTTTTTTATTTTGTATTTTGGTTTGTTCTTTGTAATTTTGAAAATAAATTATTTTTGAAATCAACCATGAATCTACCACAAAACGTAGTTTGTACTAACAATGCTAACGCCGAATTGGCTAATTTTATAAAAGATACACAATCCAAAATATTTGTGTTGGTCGACGAAAACACCGAAAAATTATGTTTATCAAAACTTCCAATTCTTTTAGATTGTGGCGCTGAAATTATAAGAATTAAAAGCGGTGAATGTTATAAAAATATAACAACTCTATCTCAAATTTGGACTGAAATGTCAGAACGCAAAGCCGACAGAAAAAGTTTATTTATAAATCTTGGCGGGGGAGTTATTGGAGATATGGGCGGTCTTGCTGCTTCGCTTTTTAAACGTGGTATTAAATTCGTTAATATTCCTACTACGCTTTTAGCTCAAGTTGACGCTTCGTGTGGAGGTAAACTCGCAGTTGACTTTAATAATTTAAAAAATGAGATTGGTTTGTTTCGAAATCCTAATAAAATTATTGTTGATTGCAACTTTTTACAAACACTTCCAACTAATCAAATTGTTTCAGGTTTTGCAGAAATTATTAAACATTCTCTTTTAGTTGACAGAGATTATTTCGAAGAAATATCATCTTTTGATCCAAAAAATCCTGATTGGAATTTACTTTCAAACATTGTTGAAACTTCTATAAAAATCAAAAACGAATTTACTAGCATTGATCCAACTGAAAAAGGTGTTAGAAAAATGTTGAATTTCGGTCATACTGTGGGACATGCTGTTGAAAGTTATACATTTTCAACTAATAAACCTTTGTTACATGGTGAAGCTGTTGCTGTTGGTATTGTTTGTGAATTGTTTTTGAGCAATCATTACATGGGGTTTCCTATTCAAAATTTAATAGAAGTTACAAAATTAATTGGTACATATTTCCCTTCATGCTCATTTAAAATGGACATTTATCAACAATTGATAAATTTAATGCAACATGATAAGAAAAATTCAGAAGGAAAAATTAATTTTGCCCTTGTAAGTAATTTTGGTAAATATCAATACGATATAAATTGCTCAAACGAAGATATTTGTCAAGCATTTTCGTTTTATAATCAATTAATTCTTTGACTTATAGTTTAATGTAAGTGATAAATAAACTTTGAACACTTACCACTAATAATAATTAATTTTGTATAAAAATGATAGTAGTTACAGGAGCTGCCGGATTTATAGCTTCAGTTGTTGCTGGCAGATTAAATCAAGAAAATTATAATGATTTAATTTTGGTTGATGATTTTTCTAGAAAAGATCGTGAAAGAAATTATATTAATTTGAAATATAATAAATTAATAAATCGTAACGATTTTTTTGATTGGTTTGATAAAAATTATTCACAAGTTGAATTTGTTATTCATTTAGGCGCAAGAACTGATACCACAGAATTTGATGATAATGTTTTTGAAAAATTGAATATCAATTATACAAAAAATATGTGGACTCGTTGTGCTAAATATGGAATTGGACTTGTATATGCTTCTAGTGCTGCTACATACGGAGCTGGCGAATTAGGTTATGTTGATGACGAAAGTATTATTCCAAATCTTAAACCTTTAAATCCATATGGTAGAAGCAAAAACGAATTTGACAAATGGGCTTTAAATCAAGAACAAAAACCTTATTTTTGGGCTGGTCTTAAATTTTTTAATGTTTATGGTCCAAACGAATGGCACAAAGGTCGTATGGCTTCGGTTATTCTTCACTCTTACAATAAAATAAAGAGTCAAGGTTATATGGAATTGTTTAAAAGTCATAAAGAAGGAATTGCTGATGGTCATCAAAGTAGAGATTTTGTATATGTAAAAGATTTAGCTGAAGTTATTGTATTTTTGATGAAAACTCGTAAAAATTCAGGTATTTATAATGTTGGAACTGGTAAAGCGCGTACATTTTTAGATTTGTGCAAAGCCACATTTAAATCTATGGGAGTTAAAGAAGATATTCGTTTTATTGATACTCCATTAGATATCAGAGATAAATATCAATATTTTACACAAGCTGACATGTCAAAGTTGCGTTCTATAGGTTACAATCGTCCATTCACTGAATTAGAAGATGGAGTTGAAGATTATGTAAAGAATTATTTGATGAAATAATTTTTTTGAAAGATATTTTATCGTTTTTTGGGGACTATAATAATAGTCCCTTTTTTTTATTTTTTTTTATTATTAATTTTTAATTGTGAAGAGTTTTTTTTGTAATTTTGTATTTTAAACAAATTTATAATGGATCACGATAAGAAAATTTTTACGATATGTCCTAAATGTGGAAAACGAATAGAAATTGTTGACGATACAAATATACAAGTGAGAAAATGGAGTGATGGTTCTAAAATTTTACAACTTAATTTCGCTCATGAAAATACTATTATTAAATGTAATTGTTGTGAACATATCTATTGGCTAGAAGATAGCGAAGTTTTTGAAGATGATAATATTAACGCAGATGATTTAAACAATCAAAATATATTATTTAATAATTTTACTGAAATAGTAAAATTTATGAATTCTCGTGTCAATTTTTATCAATCTTTGATTGATAATGGATATGGGAATACTTATGAACGTGATATTTATTTGAACATAAAACTTATTTGGGCTGTAAACGATTTTCGTCGTCAATTTAGTGGCGATTATAAAAATAATGATATTTCTATTTTACATGGTAATTTACCTATTTCTAAATTTAGGGGTGTTTTTTTACTTGAAAATGAGTATGAAAATCATCGTTATTTAAAATATTTAGCTATTAAACGTGTTCTTTCTAGAATTGATAATCAAGGTTATATTTTTGAAATAGAAGCTAATAGAGAAATTCATAATTTCCGTACTGTTTCTAAATTGTTAGATAAATTTAATCTTGATAATCAGCCTAAAAATTTAGATCCTTTGCAATATGGAACTAAATGTATGATTTATTCTGATGATAATTTGCAATATTTATTAAAAAAATTAAAGAATAAATCTTTTTGGCGTAGTAGTAGAATTTTTGAATATTAATATTTAAATTATAATTATTATGGTTATTGAAAACGGGTTAACTACCTCTAAATATCGTTTAGCTTATATTGTTACTGCTATGTTGGTTATTGGTAGTTTTGTTTATACATATTTTGATAAATTCAATTTCAAACCTTTTTTTATTGCGGCTTGTATTTGTGCTTTTATTCATATTGTTTTGGTTATTATTAATCCTTCTTATTTTTCTTTAAATGATAGTGAAGATCCTATTGTGATTAAAAAATTCACTGCTTATCCAATCTTTAGAAAATGTGTTTCTTTTAATGCTAAAAAAAGCCTTTTGTATAAATATTCTATTTCTAAACGTTTTTTTGGTCTTCAAAAATTTATAACCATAACGCTTCGTGGATATAACAAACAAAAACAAATTGAGGAATATACTTTCCCTAAGTTTAATATCTCTGCTTTAAATTCTGAACAAATTGACGATTTAGAAAAATGCTTAAATCGTTATATTAATGCTAATTTAGAACGAATTTCTAATAAAAAATAATTTATGAAAAAATTGTTTTTGATAATATTTATTCAATTTTGTTTGGTTAATGTTTATGCTGACGAAATTGATACTCTATATTTTAATGATAACGAAATATTAGATAAATTTCAGCAATTAGATGATATAGCAAACAATCTTTCTAAAAATAATTTAATTGATAACGCTAATTTAAATTATATCAATCAATTATCTATAAACAATTTTTACAATCTTTATACACAAGAACATAGAATGCCAACATTTTGGATTGTAGCGTTAGTTTCTGCTGTAGGAACTTATACTCTTTATGGAGCGGGTGTTGGTCCAATAGCTGTTGCTGTTGTATATTTAGGAACTCATAAAGATCGTCACGAAACTAAATTGGCTATTTATGGATGTTTAACTGGTGCTGCCGTTGGAGGAATAGCTAAATGGCTTTCTGTAAGATAGTTTTTTGCTTTTTTTGTTTTTTATTTTCGCAAAACATATATGCGCAAATTCATTTTGCTATTAAAGCTGATTTTATTGAAGAAGTTACTGATGGTAAGGATTTTAATGTTATTTCAAAAGGTTTTGTAGTGTATAATAAAAATGAGAATAACTTGTTTACTTCTATTTTGTATCCTTATTCGCACAAATCGTTATTATCTTTAAATATGATCAAAGTTATTGAAAATGATAAAGATACTTCGTTTTATGTTAATTCTGAGTCTTTATTATCTTCTATTTTTTATAAAGCTTTACATGGTACTATTTTTAATTTTGGTTTAGAAGATTTGAATTATTATATAGATGATGTTCAAAAAATTAATGATGCTGTTTATTCAACATATAGAATTTCTAAATCTATTTTAGATACATTAAAAATTACAGATAATATTATTACTAAAATTATTATTTCTCAAAAAGATATTTATCCTGATTCTGTTGTTATGTTTAATGATAATAATAATGTTTTATTAAAAACTTTTTTATATAATTATCAATTATTTTCTGGAATTGAATTTCCTACACAAATTATAACTGTTTCTTATTTAAACAAAGATGAAGAATTATATACTAAAACAATTTATAAGAACATCGTTTTTGATGATGACATTCTTGATCATTTTTAGTTGTGGTTTTGTTTATTCTCAAACTGATTTATCTAAATATAAAGATTTACTCAAACCTAAAAAAACAGTTTATTTAGATAAAAATTCAAAAAAATCATTTTATACAAATATGTTTGTTTTTTATAAAAAAGTATTTTCAAAACAAGATATTAATAAGTGTAGTTTTTATCCTTCTTGTTCAAAATATTGTATAATGTCAATAACTGAAAATGGTTTTTTCTATGGATTTTTTGATACAATAGATCGATTATCTAGATGTAATGGTATTAATAAAAATTATTATCAATACGATAAATATTATAATTGTTTAATAGATTACCCTTTGAAAAAAAAGTAAATGAAAAATATTTTTATTATATTTTTTTATCTTATTAGCATTCATAATTTGATTGCTCAAAATCTATATGATACTGCCCATATTCAACAATTTGCAGATTATCTTTTTAAAACTAAACAATATAATTTTGCTGCTCAAGAATATGAAAAATTGTTAGATACTTCTTCATTTCTTTATTTAGATAATTCACTTAAAGCTGTTGAAGCTTATAAATTTGCTCATAATTACAATAAATCTATTTATTTATTTGAAAATAATATTTTATCCTATAAAAATATTTCACCTAACTATTATATTAAGTATGTGAATTTATTGGTAGATAATAAAGATTTTTTTAAAGCATATAATTTTATGAATACAATAAATTTTTATTCTCCATATATTATTAAATCAAAAAATATAAAAGCGTGTTTAGATATAATTAATTATAAAGAGTCTAAAACAAAAAAAATGACAACTGATTTTAATTCTTCAGAGATTTTACCTCAAGTTCGTGGTTTTTCTATACAACAAATCAAACTTAAAAATAAAATTTTAGCTGTTTCATTATCTTCAATTTTACCAGGAACAGGAAAAATTTATTGTGGATATGTTAAAGAGGGAATTTATTCTTTATTAAGTTTAGGTTTTCAAACAATTCATGTTGCCTATGGTTTTCATAAATATGGATACAAATCGCCATATCCCATATTTTTTGCTTGTATGTCAACATGTTTTTATTTTGGAAATATTTTTGGAACTTTAAAAGCTGTTAATAAATATAATTCACTATCTAAAAACAAGAGAGATGAAAAAATTATTGATTTTATGCGTGTTAATCTTTTCTAATTTTATTAATTCTTTTAGTCAAAATTTTGATAGCGTATATAATATAGCGTTGTTTGCATTCAATAATGGAGATTTTGATTTAGCCAAAAAAGAAATTCAACGTTTATTGTTTTTTGATACAACAAATATTTCTCCTAAAAAATATTTACTTGCATCTAAAATCTATTTTGCAACAGAAGATTATTCTCAAGCAGAAATGTTTATTAATACTGCTTATTCTTTATCAAAACTAAAATCACAACGTGACGAAATCCTTTTAACAAAGGCAGATTTTCATATCTTTTCAAAAAAATACTTTAATACAATAATTGAGCTTAATTTAATAAATTTAGAAGGCAATTCTATATTACAAACCGAAGTATATTTACGATTTGCAATTGCTTATTTTTGCTTAAATGATTATGAAAAATCAAATCTTTATTTCTCAAAAATCATTAGTCCTGACAAATATTACGATTTGCAAAAACTTTTTAAAAAAACTAAAAATCTTAAAAGACCTAATTCTGCTTTAATAGTTTGCTCAAGCATTTTATTCCCTGGTTTAGGTCAATATTTAACAGGAAATTTTTGGGATGGTTTTTCTTCTGAAATTATTTTATCTTCTTTTACATTATTGGGAATTTATTTAGCTCAAAATTATACTAATTGGACTGCAATTTTATGTGTTTTCCCTTTTTTAGAGCGTTATTATTTAGGTGGCATAAAAAATGCTTATCAAAATTCAAAGCTCAAACATCAGTCTAAATCAAATAAATTGCTTAATTCAATATTAGAATTATTAAGTAAAAATTGACAAGGCATTATATTTGTATTTTTTTTAAAGAACCAAAATTTTACAAAAAATGAAAAATGTAATATTAATATTATTGATTACTTTAATATCAGTAATAAATAGCTATGCACAAGATTATGCAGACGAAATATTATTAAATATGAAAGTTTATACTTCTATTCAAGAAGCATTAGACAATCCTAATGATGTTTCAGTTTTAGATTTAAGTAATAGAAATTTATCAGCTATACCATCACAATTAACTCAATTCCAAAATTTAAAAGTGTTGTATCTACAAGGTAATAATATAAATCAATTACCTGATTTTATTTCAAAATTACAACAACTT
The DNA here is from genome assembly GCA_024413595.1 of Bacteroidales bacterium. Lineage (GTDB taxonomy): Bacteria > Bacteroidota > Bacteroidia > Bacteroidales > UBA3824 > UBA3824. The sequence continues at coordinate 25,860 of JAKSUC010000025.1, read as the reverse complement.
CGTCACTTATATTTAGATGGTAATAATATTGGTCAATTGCCTAATAGTATTATAAACTTAAAATATTTAAGACGTTTTTCTATGGCAAATAATAAATTGTCTGATTTTTCTGTTTTGATTGATTGTTCTTCGTTAGAATCAATCAATTTGTCTGGCAATAATATTTCAAAAATTCCTTCTACAATTTCAAATTTATCTTCGTTGAAAGAATTAGACATTTCGTTCAACAAAATTTCTGATATTAATCCTGCTTTATTTAAACTTTCAAAGCTTGAAGTTTTAATGATGTCGCATAATAATATTTCTGTTTTACCTACAGGTTTTGTTAATTTAAAAAACTTAAAAGTTTTGTTTCTTGACGGAAATAAATTTAGTGATATAAGAAATATTTGTTCAATTTCATCATTACAAAGATTGTCAATTTCTAATTGTAATATTACTACTATTAGCCAATTAATAGGCAAAATGACTAATTTAAAAAGATTAAACCTTAGTTATAATAAATTATCAACTTTCACTTTAGAAATAACCAATCTAACAAATTTAGAATATCTTGATATTAGCAACAATAATATCACTTCAATACCAAATAAAATATCAAACTTGTCTAAACTATATGATTTTAATTTATGTAACAATTCGTTAAATACTTTTCCTGAATTGTTGCAAAATATTGAATCTTTAAAACACATAGGATTAAGTGGAAATTCAAGAGTAATGTATCCTCCTATGTTAGATTATGAAAGAGAAATTTATTAAAAAATAAAAATTTTTATTAATAAATTTATGCCAACATTGCTAAAAAAACACTATATTTGAAAACTCGATGAGTATAAATTAGTGAATAAAAAAATAACAATGTTTAATCAAGAAGATATTTTTTTGTTAATAAAAGCAATTAAAGATAATGGAGGTTATGATTTTTCTAATTATTCAGAAAAATCATTTGCTCGTCGTGTTGAAAAAGTTTTGATTGATTATCGTTTGGATATTTATTCATTAATTAATAGAGTAAAAATTGATAAACCATTTTTAGAAGAAATTATAAAATCTATAACAGTAAACACCACAGAATTATTTCGTGACCCTCAAGCTTGGCAGGCTTTAAAATATAGAGTTTTACCTAGACTTTTATCTAAAAGTGAAATTAATATTTGGCATGCTGGCTGTAGCATTGGTCTTGAAGTTTATTCTATGATAATTTTATTAAACGAATTAGGAGTTTTAAATAAAACTAAAATATACGCTACTGATATTAATTCAGATGTTTTAAAAACTGCAGAATCTGGTGTATATAGTTATAGAGCAGTTTCTGAATATTTAAATAATTTTAATTCTGCTTTATGTGAAAATCCATACAATTTTGACGAACATTTGGTGATAACTCATGATCAATATTTTGACATTAATAAATTTAAGGATACTTTTAAAGTTAAACCTGAATTTTTAGGCAAAGTAATATTTAAAAAACATGATTTAGTTAATGATAAAAATCCTTTTGATATTAAATACGATTTAATTTTATGTCGTAATGTTTTGATTTATTTTAATAATTCATTGCAAAATAAATTATTCGTAGATTTTTGGAATTATTTACAACCAAATGGTGCATTATTATTAGGTATTCACGAAAGTATTATTGGTCCTTTAAGTGCAAAATTTGATAAAAAAGGATTAGTTTATTTTAAAAAGTTGTAAAAATATCATGGACGAGTTTCAACCTATTTCAAACGAAATATTTAGGAAGATAATATCAACCGTTAGAACTTTGAGAAACGTTGATTTTACAATGTTCGCTCCTGATATTCTTATGCATAGAATAAATAGATCAATGAATTTACATGGCATTCAGTTTTATGAAAAGCTTATAAATAAATTGATGGTTGATAATTGTTTTGTTGATTTGTTTTTATCAGAAATATTTGTTCCTACAACTGAAATGTTTAGAGATGATACTATGTGGAAGTTTTTAGAAGAACACATTATTTCTAAATTAAAACACGAATCAATTTGTAAAATTTGGGTTCCTCAAATTTGTGGAGACGACGAATTATATTCTTTATTGATATTATTACATAGAAATGGTATGCTTGATAAAAGTACTGTTTATGCAACGTCACCTATTCAAAAAATATTAGATGATGCCAAAATAGCTCTTATTGACCCTAAAAAGTTTGAAGCAAGCGACTCTAATTTCAAAAAAATTAATGATAAAAATTCATTAACTATTTATTTATCTCATAGTGATAAATATGAATATATTTTACCAGAATTACTCAATAAAGTAATATTTTTGCGACACAATATATTAAATTCTGTATCACCTGATAATGCCTTTAATTTGGTATTGTTTCGAGATAGAATGTTGTATTTAAATTCCAATATTCAAAAAATGGTATTAGAAAATTTTGCCTCTAATATCGTTAAAGGAGGTTATTTGATAACAGGAATAAGAGAAAAAATTCCAAATGATTTTCAAAATGTTTTTGTTCCTGTTTCAAAAAATGAGAATATATTTGTAAAAGTTTAAAAATTAGATATGAAGTATATAGTTATAGGCGGTTCGGCAGGTAGTTTCCAAACTGTATCTGCGATTTTGGCTAATTTACCAAAAAATTATCCTCATGCCGTTTTTCTATGTCTTCATAGATTAAAAAATGTTAGAGGTGGGTTTGTTGAAGCTCTTTCTTTAAAATCGAATATTCCTGTTTGTGAACCTTTTGATAAAGATCAAATTGTTCCTGGCATCGCTTATTTAGCTCCTGCCAATTACCATTTATATGTTACAAACGATGGTTTTTCGTTAACTACAGAAGAGGCTATAAATCATTCTCGCCCTTCTATTGATGTCACTTTTTTTTCGTTAGCTAATACTAAAAAAAATGATGTTGTAGGTATTTTGCTTTCTGGAGCTAATAAAGATGGCGCAGCGGGTATAAAGTCTATTCTTGATGCAGGTGGCAAGATAATTGTTCAATCTCCTGATGAATGTCAAGTTAAAACAATGCCTTTGGCAGCTATTAAACTTACTAGTATTGATTATTCTATGAATACTAAAGATATTATTGATTTTTTAAAGAATCTTAAAGGTTAATTATTATGAAAAAATTTGAAAAAGGTCAGAAATATATTGATATACTTCTTGTAGTATGGATTATAATTAGTTTGATTGTTTCTATATCGATTTTTTCTTCTAGATTTCAATCTTATTTAGTTTATATTTCTCTTGGATATATATTTCTTTCTATCTGTGTGGCTATTATTGCTTTTTTGTATGCAAAATCAATGTTTAAAAAAGCAAATATTTTAGAAGATAAAGTTGGATTTGATAACAATGAAATAAAACAACAAGATCAACAAGAACAGAACAATCAGAATAAATTGTTAGCTGAACAACGTGAAACTGAAGAAAAAAAATTAATTACTCATATTGTTGATCAAATTTCTTCTGATTTAGAAACAACTCAAGACTTGAATGAATATTTTGAAAAAATGTTGAATAATATGTCTAACATTATGGCTATTGTTCAAGGTGTTGCTTATGCTTTTAATAAAAAAAATGAAAGGTTTGAAATTAAAGGTACTTATGCTTATTATTCAACTGAAACAAATAGAACTTTTGTACTTGGTGAAGGTATTACTGGACAAGTTGCAAAGGATAAAAAAATTCTATTAATTGATAATGTTCCACAAGATTATGTTTTAGTTCAATCTGGTTTGGGGCAAGGTTCTCCAAAATATTTAATTGTTATTCCTTTTGTTTATAAAAATGAAACTGTTGCAGTGTTAGAACTAGCTACTTTTGAAAAAAAGAATTATAATCTTAAAAAACTTTTTGAAAAATTAAATTCTCGATTTGCAGAAAATATTGCAAAACAAATAGCAAGTTAATATGAAACGCGCAGTTATTATAGTTGCAGGTGGAAAAGGAGTTAGAATGGGTATGCAAACTCCAAAACAGTTTTTACCAATTGCTGGTGTACCTATTCTTTGCAGAACTATTCAACAATTCAAAAACTTTGATCCTACAATAGATATTTATCTTGTTTTACCCACTACTCATTTAGCATTTTGGCAAAAATTATCTGAAGCATGGATACCTCCAAATCAATATAATTTAGTTGAAGGTGGAAGTGAAAGATTTTTTTCTGTAAAAAATGCTGTTGATATTCTTCCTGACGAAATAGATATTGTTGGCGTTCATGATGGCGTTCGACCTTTAGTTTCTGTTGCAAATATAGCCGAATGTTATACAAAAGCAGCTTTATTAGGAAATGCTGTTCCGTGTATTGCTCCTCCTGAGTCTGTTAGAATTGTTGACAAAGAAGGAATGAATAATATTTTAGATAGAAATGCTGTAAAACTAATTCAAACTCCACAAGTTTTTCATGCCGATATTCTAAAACAAGCTTATAAACAACCTTATTGTGAACAATTTACAGATGATGCTTCTGTAGTTGAAAAATTCGGACAAAAAATAAATTTGGTAAATGGTGATAAAAATAACATAAAAATTACCACCTTTGAAGACATAAACTTTGCAGAATTTTTAATTACCAAAACTAAAAAGTAAAAATTATGTTTCTAGAACCAAAATCTCATACAGGAAGCATAGAAGTTGTTACAGGCTCTATGTTTTCAGGCAAAACCGAAGAATTAATTCGTCGTTTGCGTCGTGCAAGAATTGCTGGTTTAAAAGTTAGTATTTTTAAACCAATGACTGATACTCGTTATAGTGTTTCGGATGTTGTTTCTCACGATAAAAATGCAATTTCTTCAACTGCTGTTGCTAATAGTAAAGATATTCTTGCTTTAGCTGATGATGCTTCTGTACTTGGCATTGACGAAGCTCAATTTTTTGACATGAATTTAACTGCAGTTTGTAGAACTTTAGCTGCTCGTGGTGTGAGAGTAATAATTGCAGGTTTAGATATGGATTATCTTGGTCGTCCTTTTGGTCCTATGGGTGAATTGATGTCTATAGCTGACGACGTTTTGAAAGTTCATGCTATTTGTACTCGTTGCGGTTCTTTAGCTCAATTTTCTCATCGATTAAATTTCGGAGCTAATCTTGTTCAACTTGGCGAAAAAGATACTTACGAGCCTTTGTGCCGTGAATGTTATGCCAAAGTGGCGTCTTCTGTTAATCAACTTATAAATGAAAATTGTAACAATAATTAGGAAAATATTCATATTACCTATTTATATTTATAGATATAGTATTTCGTATATTTTACCTAATGCTTGTAGACATACACCTACATGTTCTCAATATGCTATTCAAGCAATTATGTATCATGGCATTATTAGAGGATGTCTTTTAACTGCTTGGAGACTTTTGAGATGTAATCCATGGGGAACTTACGGTTTTGACCCTGTTCCTCCACCTAATTTCTACAAAATTAGACGTCAATTAAAACGTGCAAGAAAAAACTTAAATAAAGAGAAGTAATTTCAACAGACCTTATATTTTTTATAAATGATATAAGGTCTGTTTTTTTATATTTTTAAAATAACAAACTATTTATTTAAATTTGCATGTTGAAATTTTAGTTTAAATATAATAATTTTTATTCAGTGAATCAGCAAAATAATAATCCACAAAATAATCAGCAACCTACTGATAAATTTTCATTAGGTCAAGTGTTGGTATTTGATAAACCATTAAAATGGACTTCTTTTGATCTTGTTAATAAAGTTCGTTATATGCTTAAAACAAATTTGGGCATAAAAAAAATTAAAGTGGGACACGCAGGAACTCTTGACCCTTTAGCTACAGGAGTTTTAATCGTTTGTACAGGTAAAAAAACTAAAGAAATTACAACTTTTCAAGATCATGATAAAGAGTATATTGCAACAATACAATTAGGTAGTACAACTCCAAGTTTTGATCTTGAAACACAACCTGAAAATTTTGTTGATACAACAAATATTTCAGAACAAATGGTTCAAGATTGTTTAAAATCTTTTTTAGGAAATCAAATACAATATCCACCTGTTTATAGCGCAAAAAAAATTGACGGAAAACCTGCATATATCTCTGCACATAAGGGTAGGGGAGATGAGGTTAAAATGCGTCCTAATCAAATTGAAATCACTGAACTTCAAATTATTGAATGGAATGATTTAAATAAATGCTTTAAACTTCGTGTAGCATGTAGTAAAGGTACTTATATTCGATCATTGGCTAATGATATAGGTAAAAAATTAGGTGTAGGAGCTCATCTTGCAGGTTTAAGAAGAACACGCATAGGTGAAATTAATCTTAATTCTGCAATTTTAATTGAAGATTTTGAAAAATCTTTAAAATCTTATCAACAATAATTTTTAACTTTGCATCGTTGCAATAATTATCATTACTTTACAAATAATTGGCAGATGAAATTATCTAAATTTAATTACGATCTTCCTGACAAGCAGGTTGCTCTATATCCTACAGAAAATCGTGAAGATTGTCGTTTAATGGTTATTAATAGAAAAAATCATTCCATTGAACATAGAATTTTTAAAGACATTGTTGAATATTTCAACGATGGTGATGTTATGGTTTTAAACAATACCAAAGTTTTTCCTGCACGTCTTTATGGTAATAAAGAAAAAACTGGTGCTAAAATCGAAGTCTTTTTGTTAAGAGAATTAAATAGAGAACAAAGACTTTGGGATGTTTTAGTTGATCCTGCAAGAAAAATCCGTATTGGTAATAAACTATATTTTGGCGAAGATGATAGTCTTGTTGCCGAAGTTATTGACAACACAACTTCTCGTGGTCGTACTTTAAGATTTTTATTCGACGGAGAATACGATGATTTCAAAAAAACTCTTTATAGTATGGGTGAAACTCCTATACCAACAAAATATATCAATCGTGCTGTTACTCCAGAAGATAAAGATCGTTATCAAACAATATTTGCTAAATATGAAGGTGCTGTTGCTGCTCCTGCAGCTGGTTTACATTTTAGCAAAACTCTTTTAAAACGTCTTGAACTTGTTGGTGTAAATTTCGCTGAAATTACATTACATGTTGGATTAGGTAATTTTAGAAGTGTTGATGTAGAAGATCTTACAAAACATAAAATGGATAGTGAACAAATTAAAATTGATGATCGTTGCGTTGAAATTGTTAATCAATGTAAAGATAATCATAAAAATGTTTGCGCTGTTGGTATTTCTTCTTTGAGAACTCTTGAAAGTTCTGTTTCAACAAATGGTTATTTAAAACCATTTGAAGGTTGGACTAATAAATTTATTTTTCCGCCATACGATTTTAGTGTACCATCTAGTTTGGTTACAAATTTTCATCATCCATTTTCTACAATGTTGATGACAACTTCTGCTTTTGCTGGTTTCGATTTTTTAATGGAAGCTTATCAAGTTGCAATTAAAGAAGATTATAAATTTGGACCATATGGCGATGCTATGTTAATTATGTAATGATTATTTTTTTAGTTTTTTAAGATAATCGGAATGTTTTTTAGATTTATAAATAAAAGCATTCCGATTTTTTTTATTTCATATAGGCGCAAAAAAAATTGCTATCGTAGGCTTTATCATCATCCATAAAGCGCGAGAGCAAATTTTCTTTAAAGCAAGCCTCTAGAGGCGTGAGTTAAATCTCGCTGTAAAAATCGTCAGCGTCATCCATTGCCAAAGTTGCTATCATTTCTACTAGAGAAGTAGCATCTGCACATTCCATAGTGTCGGCATTTAATGTTGTTGGGTCGTAATTAAAATTGTTCATGGTCTTTAAAATAATAAGTTTAATTTTTAATTTGTATCTCTAAATCATTCGTTATCCTTTTGTTTTCTCATTTATATAACACTTGTATCTTACGATACCCTATATATTTTGTTGTTTTTTTTGTTTTTTTTGAAAAAAATTATTATGTAATTTTTAAAGACCTAAATAATACTATGTTGTTTAAGAAAAAGATGTAAATATTTTATATTAGAAACAAGTTTTTATAAAAAAAGCGAAAAAACAGAAAGTTTTTTCGCTTTTTTTATTCTATATATTAAAAATTAGTTACCAAGACCAAAACGAATCATAGCAGATACAGTTAAATCAGCTGAAGATTTTTTAAGGTATTCTTTGATAGTAATTTTATTGTCTTGCTCAAATTTTTGATTAAGAAGAGTATATTCTTCATAGAATTTATTGATACGACCTTTAGCAATATTTTCGACCATAGCAGCAGGAATATTACTAGCTTTTTCTGTAGCAACTTTTTCTTTTATTTCACGAGCTTGAGCAGCTTGTTCTTCTGTAATCCATCCTTTAGCCATGTTAGAATTGATGTGATCTTCAGAATCTACATGAGCAGGATTGATACCAGCTTTTTTAAGAGCAGCTTCAACAGCTTTTTGAATTTGTTCTTGAATTGTTTTTTCTTTAGCAACTTCAAATTCTTTATCTATAGTTTCTTGAGGAACACCGTCTTTATCAATTGCTATAGGAGACATTGCAGCAACTTGCATAGCAACGTTTTTACCAACAGTAGCGTCAACATCTTGGTTGAAAGCAATAGCTGCGGTTAAACGATTGCCCATATGGTTGTATACAATTGTTTTTGCGCCTTCTATTTTTCCATAATAACCTAATTCAATTTTTTCACCGATAACACCATTTTGATTGATGATTTCGTCATTGATGGTTCCTTTTCCTAAAGGAAGAGCTTTTAATGCATCTGCATCAGCAGGATCATTAGCAATAGCAGCTGCAAGAATGTCTTTTGTAAGTTTTACAAAGTCAGCATTTTTTGCAACAAAGTCAGTTTCACAATTTAAAGAAACTATATATGCTTTTTTGCCATCTTCAGTGCAAGCACCAAGAACACAACCTTCTTTAGCGTCACGATCTGCACGTTTACTAGCAATTTTTTGTCCTTTTTTACGAAGAATGTCGATAGCAGCATCAAAATCACCGTTGGTTTCTTGAAGAGCTTTTTTACAGTCCATCATACCAGCACCAGTCATGCTTCTAAGTTTCATTACTTCAGCAGCTTTAATTTCAGCCATTTTTTCAAAATTTTATATGATAAGAAAAAAAAAGAACTTCCCCGTTATAAATTTAGCAGGGAAGTTTATAAATTATTAGTTTTCGCTATTTTCAGCGTTTCCAGCTTCATTAGCTTTAGCTTCAACGTTTTCAGCAGTTTTTTCGTCATTAGAGTTTTTTCTAGCTCTAGATTTACGAACTTTGCCGTGTTTGTTGTCAGCTTTAGCTCCGTCTTTTTCTTGTGTATCTTTGTCAGATTTACGTTCAGCTGCGCCTTCAGCGATAGCTTTAGTAATAACGTCAAGAACAATAGAAATAGATTTAGCAGCGTCATCGTTTGCTGGAATTACAAAGTCTACATCGTTAGGATTTGAGTTAGTATCCACCATAGCAAATACAGGGATATGTAATCTCTTAGCTTCCTTAACAGCGATTTTTTCTTTAGTAACATCAACAACGAATAAAGCAGCTGGAGTTCTAGTCAAATCAACAATAGAACCAAGAGTTTTTTCTAATTTTTCTCTTTGACGGTTGATTTGAAGTTTTTCACGTTTAGAAAGTTGATCGAAAGTACCGTCAGAAGCCATCTTATCGATGGTTGTCATTTTTTTAACGGCTTTACGAATGGTAGGGAAGTTAGTTAACATACCACCAGACCATCTTTCAGTAACGTAAGGCATATTAACAGCCTTAACTTTTTCAGCAACAATTTCTTTAGCTTGTTTTTTTGTTGCAACAAAAAGAATTTTTCTGCCCGATTTAGCTATTTGTTTAATAGCAGCTGCTGCTTCGTCGAGTTTAGCTGCTGTTTTATGTAAGTCAATGATGTGGATTCCGCCTCTTTCCATAAAAATGTAAGGGGCCATTGCAGGATTCCATTTTCTTTTCAAGTGTCCGAAATGTACACCTGCTTCTAATAAATCTTCAAAATTTACTGCCATTTTAAATAAATGTTTGTTTACGTTCAACTAATTCAATTGCCGGGTAGCTAAGGGACAAATCACAAGTGCCCTAGGTCTCAGCAATTTGGATACTAAACTTAATACTAACGCTTGCTGAATTGGAAGCGTTTACGTGCACCTGGACGTCCTGGTTTCTTTCTTTCAACAACTCTTGAGTCACGTCTTAAGAAACCTTCTTTTTTCAAAGATACACGATCTTCTGGATTGATTTCAACTAATGCTCTAGCAATACCCATACGAACTGCTTCTGCTTGACCTTTATAACCACCACCAGCAACGTTTACTTTAACGTCGTAGTTTTCAGTTTGACCAAGTTTAGCAAATGGTTGCATAACAACAATTTGGAATTGAGGTACAGTAAAGTATTCTTTGTAATCTTTACCATTAATTTTAATTTCACCTTTACCTGGTGTAAGATAGACACGAGCTATTGCAGCTTTTCTTCTACCAATAGTGTTTGTAACTTCTGCCATGATTATCTAAGGTCGTTTAAATTGATAAGTTTGGGTTGTTGAGCTTCGTGATTGTGCTTTTCACCCTGATAAACTTTAAGGTTGTTTCTAAGAATAGCATCTCCTAATTTTGTTTTAGGAAGCATACCTCTTACAGCCTTTTCAATGATTCTTTCGGGACCATTTGCTTTTTTAACGAATTCGTTTGCGATTTCGATTCTTTGGCCTCCTGGATAACCTGTGTGGTGTACATACTCTTTTTGAGCCCACTTATTGCCGGTCATTTTAATTTTTTCTGCATTGATAACAATTACATTGTCACCGCAGTCTACATGCGGAGTAAAAGAGGCTTTGTATTTTCCTCTCAACAGCATGGCTACTTTAGACGCAAAACGTCCTAAAGTTTGGTCGGTCGCATCAACCAACAACCATTCTTTTTTTACGGTTGCCTTGTTGAGCGATACTGTTTTGTAACTTAATGAATCCACTTTTTTAAATTTAATTAATTAATTACTAAATACTTTTAATTGTAATATGGATAATAAATCGGACGCGCAAATTTAGACAATTAATTTTTAATGATTTGCATTTTTTTTTATTTTTTTTTCAAAAAAAATATTTTTTTTATTTAAATATTGATATACAATCATTTAAATTTATTTTTTTATGTTTTATTTTATTTATTTGCATATTTAATAATAATTCACGTAATTTGCAATGTGTAACAAAAACACAATGAATAACGTTTAATATAAGAGAAAAAAATTAAATCTTAACGATTATGATTATAAAACATTTTACAGACAACGATTTGTATAAGTTTACAATGCAATATGGCGTTGTTTCTTTGTATCCATCTGATATTGTAAAATATAAATTTACAAACAGAGGCTCAAATAAATTTCCTAAAAACTTTGCTAAGGAACTTAGAAAAGAAATTGACGAAATGGCTAATCTTAAATTAACTGATGAAGAATATCAGTTTATGAAAGAAAAATGCTATTATCTTCCACAATCATATCTTGATTTTTTGAGAGGATTTAGATTTGACCCTTCAGAAATAAAAATCAATGAAATAGATGATAAAATTGAAGTAGAAATTGAGGGTTTCTGGTATAGAACTATTTTATGGGAAGTTCCTTTAATGGCATTAATTAGTGAACTTAATTTTAAAATGACTGGAGAAAAAGTATTGTCAAAAGAAGAAAGAATTGAAAAAGCTGATTCTAAAATGAAACTTTATCAACAATTAGGAATAAAAGTTGCAGATTTTGGGACAAGACGTAGATATTCTTTTGAAAATCAAGATACTATTGTTAATACTTTAAATAAATATTCAAAATCTACCTTTGTTGGAACTAGTAATGTATATCTTGCAATGAAATACAAAACTACACCAATTGGAACACATGCTCACGAATGGTTTATGTTTCATGCTGCAAAATATGGTTATAAAATGGCTAATAAAGTAGCTCTAGAAAATTGGGTTAAAGTTTATCGTGGTGATTTAGGAATAGCCTTATCTGATACATTTACAACTGAAGTATTTTTTAGAGATTTTGACACTTTATATGCAAAATTATTTGATGGTGTTCGTCATGATTCTGGAAGTCCTCTAGAATTTGCTGACAAAACTATTAAGCATTACGAAAAATTGAGAATTAATCCTTTAAGCAAAACTATTGTTTTTTCTGATGGATTGGATCCTGAAATGGTAAAAACAATTGTTAATTATTGCAAAGGTAGAATTGGAATGTCTTTTGGAATTGGAACTAACTTTACAAACGATGTTGGAGTAAAACCATTAAATATGGTAATTAAACTTAAAGCTGTTAAGGGTTGCGGTGGTAAAGAATGGACTGAAGTTGTAAAATTATCAGACAATCCTGGCAAACATACAGGTGATAAAATCGCAATTAAATTAGCAAAAGATGTTTTAGATATTAAATAAAATAATCTTAATTTAATTATTGCCGAAATTAATTATAATTAATTTCGGCATTTTTATTTATCAAATTCCATTATTAATTAGAAATATCATCAAATTAATAATAAACGAAACTAAAGCTATAACTGAATATACTTTTGCGTGTTTATAATCTTTATGTTTATTACATGACATTGTTAATATTGAAAACAATAAACCTATTGCACCAATTGGTTTTATAGAAAATATTATAGATAAAATAGACAAAACAAGATATGAATTATGTTTTAGTTTATTTTCATCTTCCAGATTAATATTTACATTAGAACTAGTTCTAGATGAATTTAAAGGAATATTGATAGTAGTTTTATTTATTGTAGATTCGGCTCTTATTTCAGGAACATATTTAATTCCCATATCAGATGCTAACTCAGGTATATTTTCAATAGGTTTCCAATCATCCATACCTTCGCACCAAACTGGTGTTTTTGCATCAGCAAGTTCAACTAATTGTCCGTATGAAACGGGACCATTGGTTTTGTTATTTGAATAAAAATAATATTCTTTCATCATTAATACTTCTTTATTTAATCAATAATATAGTTGTTAAAATAAATAAAAGTGAATTAAAAATTAAATATATTTCTAAAAATCCAAAAAAGTACAATAATAATAAAAATTATTAAGCAAGCTTTATTATTAGAAAGATTATTTGTAAATTTTGGGAATTTATTATAAAGGTAAGGAATATTTTTAAAAGAAATTAATAATAATACATAAGGAATTGCAAAAAATGCTAATGAGTTATATTTAAAAGCTTCTACAAAATCTCCAATAAATATATGATGAATAGCTCTTTGAATTCCACAACCAGGACATTTATATCCTGTTATAGAATAGAATAAACATTTTGGAAAAAAATTGTATTTTTCAGGATCATAAAATGAAAAAAGATAAATAAATACACTTAAAATTATTATAAGAAAGATAATTATAATAATTTTAAGTGTAAATGATTTTTTCATTTTTATTATTATCTTGAAAAATATAAAGCATAATAAATTATAAGACCTACAAATCCAAGAATTATACTTGCTATAGAATACTTTTTGGCTTTTTCTGAGTAATCTTCTGCATCAATATATTTACCTGCGGAAAAGGCTGAGTTAACTTTTGAAGCATTAACGATGGCAGCTATTCCAATTGGCCAACAACAAAGAACTGTTGAAATTATAGCCAATGCTAGATAATTTTCTGGACACTTCTTACCATTATTATTTATTTCTTGATTAGGCAAATTATCTTGTATACTAACTTTATTTTCAGGAGTAATAATTTCTTGCGTTGTGTTAATATTAAATTCAATTGCTAATTCAGGAACATCTTTAATTTTTTTCCAATCTGTCATTCCTTCAAACCAAACATATGTTTCAATATTAGCTAATTCTTTTAATTGTTCTATACTTACTGGACCTTTTTGATCACCTTTTTCTATATAATAATATTCTATCATTTTTATTTAGTTTAATAATGATTTATGTTAAATGCAATTGCAAATACAATAAAAGCGATATATAATGCTATAATCGCTACAACACTAACAATAGATATTATACCTAAGGTTTTTGCTGTTTTTGAATGTTTAATTGCATCTTCATAATTACCCAAATTATAATCTGTGTCAACTTTTGACGAATAAACAATTGCTATAATTCCTAATATTTGACATAATAGTACTGCAACTATTGATAATGCCAAATAATTTTTGGGACGAGGAGGTTTTTCTTCATAACCATTAGTATTATTGTTTTGATAATTTGGTAAATTTGGAGGAATTGTATTTGGTGTTGAATTTTGTTGAGGTATAGCTACAAGATTTAATTCTGTAGCAAGCTCAGGCAAATTTTTTATTAAAGTCCAATTTTCCATACCTTCACACCATACGTATGTATCTAATGATACTTTGCCTATCATATCTTTAGGGTAAACAGGACCTATTTGTTGATCATTAATTCTGTAAAAGTATGGCTTCATATTTTATTTCAATTAAATTAATAAAGAATTGGTAATATTTTAGGATCTTCTAAAAGTAAATCGTTATTAATTTTCTTTATTTCTGCAATTGCTTTTTCTATTTTATCAAATTCACAACTTTCTGTTTCAACAGAAAAATCAGCAGTTTCACCACTAAAACGATTATGACTAACAGTTTCAATATTAATTCCTTGTTTTCCAATTTCAGTAGCGATAAGTCCAGTAGTTCCTGGTAAATTTTTAGTTTTGAATGATACTAAATAAGGAAAAGCAATTTTTTTACTATCACCTAAAACTAAGTTATTTTTTTCGTTATAAGTTTCTACATCACCATGACGAGCAATAAACACGATATCAGAAACAATAGACATTGCAGTTTCGGAACTTCCTGCACCTTTGCCGATAAAGAAATGTGTATCAGAATATTTATTATCTAGGCGAACTGCATTAACTGCATAATTTACACTTGATAAAGTATTGTCGTTTTTAACTGCCATTGGACGAACTTCTGCAAATATTTGATTATTTTCGCGACGTGCCATACAAATTAATTTGATAGACGAATTAATTTCGCGAGCAAAATCCATATCATTTTTAGTGATATTTTGTATACCTGTTATTGAAAGTTGATCCATTGTAACCTCCATACCAAAGGCAAGTTTTATTAAAAGAATTAATTTATGACTTGCATCACCTCCATTAATATCAAGTGTAGGGTCTGCTTCTGCATAACCTTCTTTTTGAGCTAGTTTAAGCGCTTCACTAAAATCTAATCCTTTATTTTGCATTTGAGTTAGAATATAATTACTTGTTCCATTAAAAATTCCACAAACAGAATTGATAATATCACCAGTAAAACATTCTTTTATACCTTTAATAATAGGAATAGCACCACAAACAGCTGCTTCGTAGCCGAGTTGTAGTTTTTTATCTTCGGCTTCTTTAAAAATATCTGCGCCTCGTTCTGCTAATAGAGCTTTGTTTGCCGTAACTAAATTTTTACCATGTTGAAGAACACCTAAACATGTATCATGAACAAAGTTTCCTTTACCACCCATGGTTTCTACAACAACGTCAATATCTTCTGCTTCTAATATATTTTGAATGTTTTTAGAAGCGTCTTCTCTTGAAACAGTATCTCCGCCACCAGCAAAATATTTTTTATCAAGATTAAAACGACTAATTGCTGCAGGAGGATTTAATTCTGCAATAACTTTAAGGTTTATTTCTCTACCTGCACGTTTAGAAAGTAATTCTTTTTGTTCTGTCAAAATTTTCGCAACTCCGCCACCTACAGTGCCGCAGCCGAGTATAGCTATGTTTAATGGTCTCATAATTTTTATTTTTCAATAATGATAAAAAATGCTTTGCACTTTTGGGCGCAATTTAGCTATTTTTTTTTAAATAATACACTATTTCAAAATTTTGTTTTTATTCTTTTATTCATATATTTGCAAAATAATTGATTTATTGTATTTTTTTGTGAAAATAAATACAAAAAGTAGCCGGTTTTATTTATAATATATTACTTATTTTTTACAACTAAATATCAAACAATAATAACACGATATGAGAAAAAAACACATAATTTTAATGATGTTTTTAGTTTTTATATTACAATCATGTAATATAAATTCCATAAAACGGAATGCTGATAATAAAAACATCAGCAATAATCTAAACTCATTTAATGAAAACATCAACAATGTTGATATTATAGATTCAATAGATGAATATGTTGACAATATACGTCAAAATGGAGATTTATTTGATATTAAACACAAAAAGACAGGAAATGGAGATGCTGTTATTTGTTCTCTAAAAGGTAATGTTGTAAAAGTGTCATTTTTATCAGACTCAAGTAATATTGGCAATTCTGAATTTTATATCAAAGAATCTAAACCAATTTTTATGAATAGAAATTATATTTTTGATGTTGATTCTTCGTATATAGAAACTGCTTATTATAAAGACGGTAAAATATTTAAATGTTTTTGTGATGGTATTGAAAAAAATAATATAGAATCAAAAGATTTAATTGCAGATTTATCTGAAATTTTAACAACATACTAAAAATTTAAAATCGAAAAACTATATAAGTTTTTCGATTTTTTATTAATTTATTGAAGTCCTCCTGTTATAGCAATACATTCACCTGTTATATAAGCTGCAGAATCAGAAGCTAAAAAGGCTACAAGGTTAGCAACTTCTTCTGGTTCACCAAAACGTCCTAAAGAAACATTTTTAACAAGTTCTTCTTCATTAAGACCTTCTGTCATATCTGTTTTTATAAAACCAGGTGCAATAGCATTAACAGTAATATTTTTTTTACCAACTTCCTTTGATAGAGCTTTGGTTGCGGCAATAATCGCACCTTTGGATGCTGAATAATTTGTTTGACCTGGTAATCCTATAATACCTGATACGGATGCCATATTAATTATTCTTCCGTGTTTTTTACGAACCATTTTTGATAAAACTGCTCTTGTTACATTATAAAATCCATTAATAGTTATAGTGGTAACAGCAGCCCAATCTTCTTGTGGCATTAGTGGTAATAGATTATCTTTTCTAATTCCTGCATTATTTACAAGTACATCAATATATTCTCCTTTATTATCAGTTAACCATTTATCAATAGCAGTTGTAGTTTCTTCATAATTAGCTACGTCAAATTTGATTAATTCACCTTCTTGACCTGCTTCTCTGGTTAATTGAAGTGTTTCTTCTGCTTTTGCTTGATTTGAAACATAATTAATTAATACTTTGTATCCTTGACTTGCAAGTTTTACACAAATTGCACGACCTAAACCGCGACTTCCTCCTGTTACTAATGCGTATTTCATTATTTAATAGATTTTATCATGTTAAAAATATAATTCATCTTCATCTGCATTTATATATTTATGAGTACAAATTAAAGTTGTTATTAAAGTCACTAACAAACCTATTGTTGCCATAACCAATAATGTTATAGGGAACGCAGAAATTAAAACAACTCCACTTACAATTTTCTCAATATATTTTATTGTTAATGTTAAACCTATAGCTGATAATAAAATTGCTATTCCGCCTTGAATTAAAGACTTTACTAAATAAGGTTTACTAATGTGCCAATTTGATGCTCCTATTAATTTGGCTGTTCTGATATCAAATCTGTTACTTGTCATTTGTAGTTTTACAGAATTGGTCAAAATAATAACTGTTACAATAGTTAGTATTATTGCTAATGTGAAAATTATTGTAGCTAATTTTGACAATACGGTTGTTGTATTTCTTAAAACATTTTTTGGATAATCAACCTCATCAACAACTGATAATGTTTTTAAATATTTTGTTAATGAATTGATACTATCAATATTAGAATAAGAATCAATTAATTTTACTTCTATTCTTGATAATAAAGGATTTTTTCCATCAAGAATTTCTACAAAATCTTCTCCTAAATCTTCTTTTAATTCTTCAGTAGCTTGATCTTTTGATATATATAATGATTCTCGCGCAAATGGAGACGCATCAATACTTTTTCTAAAATTTTCTATTTCTGCCAATGATTTATTATCGTTTAATGTTATTGTTAGTTTAATATTACTTCTAAACATATCACTAATATGTTGAGTATTAAACAACAACATAAAAAACAAACCTGACATATACAAAACTAATGCTATACATAAGGTTGAAGAAAAACTTGACATTAAAATTTTGCGTCTAAAATATTTATTTCTTGATTGACGCTGGGCTTCTGTTTGTTCCATTTATTTACGTTGATTTTTTATTTTTTTTGCAAATATATATATACTTTATCGTAATACGAATTAATTTTATAAATTCGCAAAAAAAATTTTTTTTATATGAAAACTGCATTAATTACAGGTATAACAGGACAAGATGGGGCATATTTAGCCGAATTTCTTTTAAAAAAAGGCTACATGGTTCATGGAATAAAAAGACGTAGTTCGCTTTTTAATACAGAACGTATAGATCATCTTTATCAAGATCCTCATGAAAAAGATCGTAAATTTCAACTTCATTATGGCGATTTAACCGATAGTACGAATTTAATTAGAATTGTACAAGAAGTTCAACCCGACGAAATTTATAATCTTGCTGCAATGAGTCATGTTGCAGTTAGTTTTGATACTCCTGAATATACTGCAAATGCTGACGGACTTGGCACATTACGTTTACTTGAAGCTATAAGAATTTTAGGTATGGAACAAAAAACTCGTATTTATCAAGCTTCTACAAGTGAATTATTTGGTAAAGTTCAAGCTGTTCCTCAAAATGAAAAAACACCTTTTTATCCTCGTTCGCCATACGCAGTTGCTAAACTTTACGCTTATTGGATTATGGTTAACTATCGTGAAGCTTATAATATTTTTGCATCTAACGGTATACTATTTAATCATGAATCTCCACAAAGAGGAGAAACTTTTGTTACAAGAAAAATAACTCGTGCTGTGGCTCGTATTGCTCTTGGAATGCAAGATGTTTTATATTTAGGCAATTTAAGTTCAAAACGTGATTGGGGACATGCAAAAGATTATGTACAAGCGATGTGGATGATACTTCAACATAATAAACCTGATGATTTTGTTATTGCAACGGGTATTACTACAGAAGTTCGCGAATTTGTTCGTATGGCTTTTGCCGAAACAGGTGTTACGGTTGTATTTAAAGGTGAAGGGGTTAATGAAATCGGAGTGATTGATTATATTAGTGATGACCCAAAATATCGTGATATTAAAGAGCATGTTAATATTGGTGACATTGTTGTAAAAGTAGATCCTACATATTTTAGACCTACCGAAGTTGATTTATTAATAGGTGATAGTACTAAAGCTAGAACTGAATTAGGGTGGAAACCTGAATATGACTTACAAAAATTATGTGCAGAAATGGTAAATTCAGATTTAAAACTAATGAAAAAAGACCGTTATCTACACGAAGGTGGTTTTAAGATACTTAATTATTTTGAATAAAATGAACAAAGATGCTAAAATATACGTAGCAGGAAATCGTGGTCTTGTAGGAAGTGCTATTTGTCGTTCTTTAAAGCGTCATGGCTACAACAATTTAGTTTTTACTCCTCATGCTCAATACGATTTAATGGATACAAAAACTGTTGAAGCTTTTTTTGATAAAGAGCGTCCTGAATATGTATTTCAATCTGCAGCTCACGTTGGTGGTATTATTGCTAACTTGACTTATCGTGCTGATTTTATTTATCAAAATTTAATGATTGAATCTAATATCATAAACTCAGCATATAAATATGGTGCTAAAAAACTTTTATTTTTAGGTTCTAGTTGTATTTATCCTAAAAATCCTCCTCAACCTATGACCGAAGATGTTTTATTAACTTCTGAGCTTGAATATACTAACGAACCTTACGCTTTAAGCAAAATTGCAGGCATAAAACTTTGTGAAAGTTATAACCTGCAATATGGTACTAACTTTATTTCAGTTATGCCTACTAATCTTTATGGTCCTAATGATAATTACAACCTTGAAACTTCTCATGTTTTGCCTGCAATGATACGAAAGTTCCATTTGGCAAAATGTTTAGAAAATAAAGACTTTGACGCAATTAAATTTGATTTAAATCGTCGCCCTATTGAAGGAGTTTCTGGAGATAATTCAAAAGATGAGCAACTTGCAATTATCAAAAAGTATGGAATTTTTGGAATAGGAAATGAAGCTACTGTTGAACTTTGGGGTGATGGTTCTCCTAAAAGAGAATTCCTTCATTCTGATGATCTTGCGGATGCGTGCGTATTCTTGATGGAAAATGTTGATTTTTCTGACATTCTAAAAAAACAATTTAATATCAACGATTTTTCTACTCCTTATACAAAAACAGAAGTGAGAAATACCCATATTAACATTGGAACAGGAAAAGATTTGCTAATAAAAGAATTAGCTCAAATGGTTAAAGAAACTGTTGGATTTAATGGTAAAATAGTATGGAATGCTTCTAAACCGAATGGAACTCCTCAAAAACTATTAAATGTTGACAAACTTGAAAAACTAGGTTGGAAATATTCAATTGAACTTAATCAAGGTGTTAAAATGAGTTACGATAACTATTTGAATGATTTACCTAAATAGATAGATAAAATATTTCAATAAAAAAAACGATATGAAATATTTCATATCGTTTTTTTTTATTGTGGATTAACAATTGTTTTATTTGGATACTTTATAATATTTACATGATGTGCAGAATAGAAATTGATTGTATCTTCTTGATTTGCCATTATTGTAACTCCATTATATTTTAGTTCTTTAACCGAAAAATTTATTGCATCTTGAATTGTATCATAAATAAATTTGACATTGATAGTATCTGTTAAATACTTTGTTTTAACAAAATACTGAAAACTTGTACTATCATAACAACCTTTTATAAAACTATACCAATAACAGTCGCCATTATTATCATAATCAATTCCATCATAATTTGATAATATAAAACCTTTTAGTGTGTAATTTGTTACAGAAGGGATTGAATAATCTTTTACATATGATATTGGATACGTTTGATAATCTTTAATATCTATCAAATTATTACCTAAACTATCATAAAAATAACAAGGTATAACATAATGGTAAGCAAAAAAATTTGTTGTTTCTTCTTCGTTTTTATCAATCTTGTCTAAACAAGAATTAAAAATCATTATTATTAAACAAAAAATTGAAAAGATTTTTTTCATAACAAAACTAAATTATTTACTGCAAAAATATAAAAAATTAATTACCCAAAAAAATATTACATAAATTGGCTTATTTTCCTTAAGTTTTTTAGTGTAATTGTTACTATTCCACATAAACCATTACGTTTTGCTACAATCAAATCTTCTTTTATTTTTATTAATATATTTTTTATTGAACGATTACTAATTCCTCCAACTCGCATTTTCGTTGTTATTATTTCACAATAAGACGTTGAAATATTATTCTTGTATAAGAAACGAAGCATCAAATCATAATCTGCTGCTATTTTAAATGAAGTATCAAAATATCCATAGTCTTCATAGATTTTTTTCTTTACAAAAAAAGTTGGGTGAGGTGGCATCCAACCATATTTTATTTTTTGTTTCGAATATAAACCTGACTTCCAATGTCTAATAATTTTATTCGAATCATTTTTGTTTACATATAATAAATCTGCATAAACCGAATCTGTATTATTTTCTGTTATGGTTTTTACCATTTGCGATACTACATTTTTGGATGCAAATATATCATCTGCATGAAGTATGGCTATTATATCTCCTGTAGAATGTTGAATACCTTTATTTATAGCATCATAAATTCCATTATCAGGTTCTGAAATCATATAATTTGGATTAAAATTTTGAACTATTTTTATTGTTGAATCTGTACTTGCTCCATCTATTATTATATGTTCAATACTAGGATAATCTTGCAATTTAACAGACTGCATAGTTTCAAAAATTGAATTTTGGTTGTTTTTACAAACTGTTATTACTGAGACTTTAATCATTAATTACACGATTTTTAACTTTAACTGCGGGATTGCCTTTATAAATTGAATAAGCGTCCATTATTTTTGGCGAAACTGAACCTACACATAATACTGAATGGGATTTACAAATTGTTCCTGAAACAACTATTGATGATGCACAAATCCATACTCCATCTTCCAATATAATAGATTGGGGTGATAGTCTAAAATCTGAATATGAATAATTATGATTTCCTGTTTCTATTAATGCTCGTTGTGAAATACAACAATTATTACCAATTTTTACTTCTACCAAATTATCAATCCAAACTTCTTCTCCAATCCAACAATTATCTCCGATAGACAAAAACCATGGATATTTGATATTTACGCGTGGTTTTATTACAACACCTTTCCCTACTTTGGCTCCAAATAGTCGAAGTAGAAATCGTTTTATAAAACTTCCTAAACAAAATGGACTCTTAAATATTGAATAATTTATTAAATACCACAAAAATCTTATTATTATTGATCGTTGCGTTGAATACCCTTGGTAATTATATTTTGAAAGTTCGGTAGATTTCATTTTTGTTTAAGATATAAAATATAGGCAACTCATTTTTATATAATAGTTGCCTATATTAATTCTTGTCCATTTTATTAATAAAATAAATTTTTATTTACTTTTATTAATAATATTTGTTGTACTATAACCTTCAACAAAAGGTATTATTATTGTATCACCACCATTTTGTTTAACAAAGTTGTAACCAACTACATTCTGGGCAATATAATCACCACCTTTTACTAAATAATGTGGTTTTACAAATTCTATAAGTTTTATTGGTGTATCATCATCAAAACCTACAACTGCATCTACCCATGTAAGTGAGGCCAATACTATTGCTCGTGAGAGCCAATCATTTATTGGACGTTTTTCGCCTTTTAATCTTTTTATTGAACTATCTGTATTAAGACCTATTATCATCTTATTACCTAGTTCTGCAGCTTTTGATAAATATTCTACATGTCCACGATGTAGAATATCGAAACATCCATTTGTAAATACAAACTTATTGTTTGTTAGCCGCCATTGTGTTAAACGTCGCCCAAAATTTAAATCTTCGAGTGATGAATAAATTTTGGAATTGAGAATTTCTAAATTAGTTGTCATTGAAATTTATTTTATTATTCTATTTGTTTCTGTGTCGGGAAATACTACTGTTGGCTTAAATTTTTTTGCTTCTTCAAATTCCAATGTCGCGTATGATATTATTATTACAACATCGCCTACAACTACCTTCCGTGCTGCAGGTCCATTTAAACAGATACAACCGCTATTTCGTTCGCCTTTTATTACGTATGTTTCAAGTCGTTCGCCATTATTTATATTTACAATTTGAACTTTTTCATTTTCAATTATATTGGCGGCTTCCATCAGTGCTTCATCAATTGTTATACTACCAATATATTGCAAATTAGCTTCTGTAACTGTTACTCTGTGTATTTTCGATTTTAATACTTCAATTAACATATTTGTATCTATAAAAGAATATTATCAATCAGTCTAGTTTTTCCGTCATATACTGTTATACATATTACTGCTTTATTTTTTAGTGTTGTTGTTATTGGTAATAGTGTATTTTTATCTACTATTTCTACATATTCTAGACATAAATTAGCATCTGATGATATATTCTTTTTAATAAACGATACTATTGATTTTTGATTTTCTCCATTATCTGACATCTCTTTTGCTTTAAACAATGTTTTAGATATCAACAAAGCACTTTGACGCTGTTCGGGAGATAAATGTACATTTCTACTACTCAATGCTAAACCGTCAGCTTCGCGTTTTATTGGACAAGATATTATTTCGCCTAAAAACTCTGGCATATATTTTCGTGCCATGGCTCTTATTACTGCTATTTGTTGATAATCTTTTTGTCCAAAATATGCTTTATTGGGATTTATAATAGCAAACAATTTGCTTACTATTTGACATACTCCATTAAAATGGCCTGGACGATATTTTCCTTCCATTACTTCTGATACCGAACCTAATTCAAATTGTCGTGTATCTGGTATTGGATATATCTCTTCTACACTTGGAGAAAATACTATATCACATTCATTATTTGCTAATAATGAATAATCTGCATCTAAATCTCGTGGATATTTTTCTAAATCTTCTTTATTATTAAATTGTGTAGGATTTACAAATATACTCACTACAACTATATCATTTTCTTGGCTAGCACGTTCTACTAAGGAAATATGTCCTTGATGTAATGCGCCCATTGTTGCTACAAAACCTATGGTTTGCCCCTTACTTCTTAACTCTTGTAATCTTTTTTTAAGAGGTTCTATTTCTTTAAATATTTCCATTTTTTTATTGAAATTTTGTGCAAAATAACTAAATGATAATGACAAAAAAGAATTTTTTTAAGTTAATTAAGAATTAATAATTTTGTTTTAAGATAAAGTTGTTTGTTAAATACTAATATTTTACGTATTTTTTATTTCAACTTTATCTTTATTTTATCTATTTTAAAAGTATCTGATATTCTTTCGTTCCGGCAAATAATATTTGTGAGTCGTTGGTTTTGCAACGTATTTGTACTTCCCACCAACCTTGACGGGTATTTTTCTTTTCGCATAATACTTTTATTAATCCGTCTTTATTGGCTTCGGATATATTTACATTTACTAAATTGGTACCCATCAATGTTTTTTTGGTACTCATAAAATAATACCATTTAAATTCAAAACTTATGGTGGGTGAATTTAATTTTGATAGTTCACTTTTACTAAATATTGCTTCTACATTTATTGTGTTAGTTTGCTTTACACCTTCTGTTTTTGCTGTTTTTAATGTAACTTTTGAACCATCACAATTAAATATTACCTGAATGGGTTCTATTTCTGTTTGGGCTATTGTATTTATACTAGCAACTAATAATAATAAAAATAGAGTAACTTTCTTCATAGCTAATTAAATTTAAAGGTTATTTTGTTTTATAGTTGCAAAACTTAAGCCGAAATGAATAAAGTTACTCTATTGATAATTTGATTATTTCTATAAATTTTATTTTACTTTAAGATATTGTTTTATTAAACTTCTTAATTCACTTTCTGGCAATCCGCCTGTTACATGTTCACAATTACCTTCATAATCTACAAATATTAGGGTTGGTATTGCGTCAAAATCAAAATATTCTGAAGCATTGGGACATTTATCTATGTCTACTGAAAATATTTGAATTTTATTTCCATACTCTTTTTGTAGTTTTGCTAATATTGGGGCTATTTGTCTACATGGTCCGCACCATGTTGCATTATAATCTATAATAAATGGTACTGGACACATTATATCATCTGTTTGGGTATCAATACATAGTTCGTTAAAAGTTTTATCTGTTAACGTTATGATTTTTCCATTATTTTCATATTCTGGTTCTTCGTCGATTTCCTCGTCTTCGATTTCTTCTATTTCTATATCTATTTTTTCTTCATTTTGAGGTTTTGCGCCAAAACCATTATTCGTAAAACTTGGTTTCTCTTCCTTTACATTTGTGGTGGGTTGACTTTGTGTAATCTCATTTGTTTTATTTTCTTGTGTATTTTCACTTTGATTTGATGTTGCTGATCCGCATCCACTAAATATTGTTAAACTTGTTATTAACAATGCTACACTTAATAGTGTTAATACTAATTTTTTATCCATATTAGTTCTTTTAAAAATTAAACAATAAATTCTTTTTTTATATATAGATGAAAAAATGCTCTAAATTCCATAAAATTAAATGTTATTTTTTTGAATTTAATTTAAAAAAAATATATATATAAATAATTCAGATATTTACACTTTTTTTATTCTATATATTTCAAAACTTCTTTTTTATAACCTCTAACCACGCAAACAACGCCACGACAGGTTATACCTTCGTTTTTGTATTTAATATTATCTACTTTATCTTTTAAGTATTGGCGTAATTGAATTTCTGCTTTTGCTT
>JAKSUC010000024.1 GCA_024413595.1 Bacteroidales bacterium | reverse complement strand
ATCTGCTGAAACTCAGCAGGCTAAAAGGCTTCAAATGGGATGACTTCCTAAGGAGGATGCGTTTTATTGCATTTTTGTGTCGCTATTTAATCAGAGGAAAACTAAAGAAAACTAAAGTTGTCAAATTTGATAGAATGGAACGTCGTTGGGAAGTTGAAAACGCCGCATAAAAAAAAAGAGGCCGTCTCGCTTTTGGAACAGCCTCAGTGGATATCTGCGCCGTTCTTACTGGAAGCGAGAATCCAAGACGCTATTGGAGCGACCTTAAGAAAAAACTTAAGGCAGAAGGAAACGAAACGAACGAAAATATCGTACAGTTGAAACTACAGGCAGAAGACGGCAAGTATAGACAAACAGACGTAGCCACCACTGAGGGCATTCTGCGTCTTATACAATCCATTCCATCGCCGAAGGCAGAGCCATTTAAATTATGGATGGCGAATGTTGCCAACCAGCGTCTGAACCAAAGGAACTCACCGACGAATGGGACCGCTCGGGAATCCAAACATCGCAGGAATATGCCTCACTTACCGATATCATCACAAGACAATGGAGCGGACTTACAACCAAACAATACAAACGTCACAAAGGACTCAAGAAGGAAAATCTCCGCGATAATATGACCAATACCGAACTGGCTCTCAATATGTTGGCAGAGGCCGCCACTACTGAAATATCACGCGAACAAAATCCAAATGGATTTGCCGAGAGCGCCGAGGTGGCAATCAAGGGCGGTACAGTAGCACAATCGGCCCGCATAGAACTCGAAAATCAACTTGGGAATTCAGTAATCTTAAGTAAAAAAGCGTCCGACTACCTACCAGGTAGGAATAATCAAATCTCAAAATGAATTTTCAAATTCGTCACCAAGTTGGTAACGAATGTCACGTTCAATTGTCCTTAGCAATTTTGACAGCCGAAATTTCAGGATTGGGATTAATCGGGGAAAGAAACTGAAGGGGTTAGATCCTATTTGGCCATCTCCAACATTTTGGGAACGATAGAATGTAATAGAAAACATACAATATGTATTGAAAGCCTATAGCGCCGAAGTCAAGGCTCAAAGAACTAGCGCTATAAACTTACTATACATATTGATTATCTACTACTCAAAACTTTAATGTAATTATATATATCCAGAAACTCATCTTGGCTATCACCATAACTGAAGTCAATGTCTTCGAATTTAACGTTCTCTTCTTCAAAGAAATATTCATTGATATCTTTTTTAGCTGAATCTCCGAGTTTTTTATCAAGGCCATCATTATACTTTTTTTGATTATGGGTACAATAAACAGCCAAAGGAACATCTACATAGTTCCAATTCTTTTTGATTTCCTCAGAGAATTCAAATTTTATGAACATCTCTGGTATTGTAGTGTTCTTTATACTTGCTTTTATCTCTTCTCGTTTTAACATTAACTCTTTTTCTACTTCAGTTAATTTTGCTTCGAAATCTGCAATAGAAGTTGAATCTTTGATATCTTGCGATATCTCAGATTTGTTAATCAGATACGTTACAAGATAGTTTGGATCTAACCATTCTTTTTTTAGAGTTTTATATTCATCCAAATCAATTTTGTTCAATCTGCAATATATAAAGGCTCTCTTTCCTATAACATCTTTGTACCCTTCATAGTCTTGAATATTGATAGAATTGTACTTGCATAAAATCCATTCTCGAAATGGAAATTCTGAAGGATTATCTAATGCATTGTATTCTCTTTGATATTCTTGGACCTTTCTTGCTATTTTATCAGATATTGGATTATCATTTTTAACTTGCTCTACAACAGCTTTTACAGTTTCTCTAAATTGATCCTTGGGGATAGCATTTTTGGCTTCATCAATCTTCTGATTTCTTATTGCTTTTAATTCGCCAATTTCATTGTCATATATAAATGAAATAGAAGCTATATCAACAGGATTCGTTTCTCCCAAAATAGAATTAACCTTTAATATCTCATCCTTTTTTTCTTGTGAAATAGAATCTTCTGCCTTTTTTTTACAATAAAACTTCTCAATAGCTTCTGGCTTAAGATAGTTCTCCAATTCACGCCTTTTCAAGACACGGAAACAATCTTCTGAAAATTTAATTTTGGTTTTATTTTCAGATAGAATTCTATTATCAAGATCTTGAAAAATATTTTGAAGTTTTTGCTGATTTCCTAACTCTGCCAATTGCTTTTTGTCAGAATCAAGCAAAACTAAAAATGGTTTATTTAGTTTTGTAACAATATTAAATTTTGACCAATCTTCCACAGACGAACATCCTCCAATAGGAATCATAGTACACTTTAATTCTTCAAAAGTTGGAAATTGCGGTTGTGATTTTTTACTTCTTTCTTCATTATAGCGTTTTAAAACTACATTGAATGTATAAATATCATTCTTACCTTCAACAAGGAACAACGATTGGGTATGGCTTAGATATTGAGACAATGAATCATTCGGTCCAATACCTAAATCCTGAATAACATTGCTTATAAATGACACATCAGCATTTTCAGAAGACAATTGATTAACCTTGGCAAAATCCCCCTCTTTAACTACTTGAATCAAATCATTTACATTACATTGAGACACAATTGAAGGAGAATGTGTCGTAATGAATACTTGGACATCTTTGTTTGAAAGATTTCTTATTTTCTGATACATCTCCAGTTGGGCAGAAGGATGAAGATGAGTCTCTGGTTCTTCGAAAGCAAAAAAGCCACCCTTACTATCAGAATTTGACTCCATAAGCAAATCAATCAAAGCATTTTTTAATTGCAATTGAAAACCTTGTCCTCTTTGAGAAAAAGGAATACCATTATCGGTTATTTACCTAATCTAATAGGTATTGTTTTCAATGATATTTTATTGCCGATTTTTTTAGTTATCTTTTGTGCCAATTTATCACTAACCCCTGATATTGATAACATACCAAGTTTGTCCAACATTTCAATTTCTTCAAATAGTTGCTCCTTCAAATCATCTTTATCAATACTATTGACAATATTGCGAAATTCGTCACTAAATAGCAATTCGCCACTTAATAACTTTTCTGCCAACATACCAGCATATTGTTCTTCCTTATTATAATATCTGAGTATCTGCAACTCAATTTTTTTTGCAATTTCTCTTTTATATTGTAATAATTGGCTATCTATATGATTATACTCTATATCAAGTAATTTTTGCAAATAATAGTCATTATCTATTTCTGAAGAGAAAACCTCAAACCTAGGCATAAAAAAAGAAATATGAGGATAATCCATAGTTATCCATTCTTCCTTATACGATTTTAATTTACAGATCTCGTTATAAGTATAATCCAAAAATGTTAAATCTGCCAAAAAAAACCAATCATTATACTTATCTGTATCGTTTTTCGCTTTATTTTTAATGTCTATTAAATTAATATTTAAAGAATTAACATAATTGTCATACTCTTCTTTTGTTTGTAATGACAGAGGCTTTTTGCAACCATCAAATATTTTACCTTTTATTTTGTAAGAAACACGAGGAACGTCTACTTCATCTTGAACAAATGCAAAGGAATCGCTATGAAGACATTCTTTTCTTATGCAAAAAGTATGATCTTCACTTTCAAAATCTCCTCTAAAAAAATTATAATAATCGTTACCTTGGAAGAAATAAGGAACAACTCCCTTGAATTGTATTTCAATAAACATTTCGTCGCCAGAGACTAGACATCCTTCTTCTTCTTCATATTCTAATACATTTAAATTAAAATTATCATCAGACATAACATTTTTATCGTCAAAAAATAAACGCAACGCCTCCAATATCGTTGACTTGCCCACATCGTTCTTTCCAACAATGCAGTTAAAATCATTGAAATCAATTTCAGCGTGCTTGAACCCACGGAAATTATCTATTATCAACTTCTTTATTTTCATAACCCAATAATTTAAGATTAGCGTTGCTAATATCGGATAATTTTTCAACAAAAATAAATAAAATAAAAAAAAGTTTAACTAAAATACAATATAGTTATTAACTTATTTTTATCAAATAATCACCATCATTAATTATCAATTTACCATCTTTAAACTCGAAAGTTTGAAATGTTGTAGAAAAAATGGATTTAGGCCATAACAAACGAACACTAACTTCAATTTCGTTTTTTCTGCGAATGATTTTAACATCAAAGTTTCCTACGCTAACTACATTTCCTTTGATACTTTGTTCCACATAATAAGCACCTCCAACCTCCTGATATTCTTGTTTAGGCAATCTTTTTGCTAAAAGAAAGTCATCAATCGCAGAATAATTGTCTACCACTTGATTTACATTCATAATTTAAACATTTAAATATTTACCAATATTTTCCTCAGCTCAGCGTCCTCCTCGGAACGCTGAGCCAAGAAAATAAAAATTTATTACTCCAATCCAGCCTCAACTGGAATTTCGTTGGTTATTGACTCCATACGGTCAAGGTACTCGCGGAATGTGCGCATTATTGAATCCGCTACGTTCTTGGCATACAAATCTTTTAACTGATTGCCGTTGTATGACAGACGAAGCCAGTGCAAAACCTGAATATTGTACATCAACGACTTCCAACTATTCTCTGTCTTGTACCTGGTATAAAATTCCATACCATACTTTGTAGGATCGAAGAATCTAGTTTTTGATCCCAAAAATCCTGAACTGGTTGCAAGATACTCAAAAAGAGAATCAACACTAATATTGATTTCGTTTTTCAAGCTCACGATAGTTGACTTCAGATCATCGTAAAACGAAGGAATCGTAAAATCACCTTCAATACAAAACTTTTGCTTAAACGAATCTTTAACCTTGCTAATCTCAGGCAATTTGCCACCATAACATTCTCTTGCCGTTTCTTCCAAGAAATTAAACAAATGAGAATTCACCATTGGCGCATTATTACCGCCAGATTCCAAAATCTCGAATTCCTTTGGCGTGTTTACCGCGTACAAAGATGAATAGAATTGCTTACCCTTCTCAACAAAGAAACGCTTCAACAAACTTGACAAGGCAATATTCGCCATAGTCTGATCATCTTTCGCTCCCCTAGCGTCAAGAACCAACGCTTTCGAAAAACGCTCTCTTTCCTCAGTGTTGAATGGTTCTATAGCATCAGTGGCTTCATCTTTATTGATGAACTCTTTTAGGGAAGAAACCTTCTCCGCAAAAACATCATTATTCTTCTGTTGATAAACAAAATAGAACATAGGATTAGAGGAAACGGAATCAAGTTGCTTCTTCAAAACCTTCAAAAGGGAATACGAGCTAGGTATTCCTTGGTCTGGTTTTATCAAATATAACACAACATCCACATCCTTACCATAACGATTAATCGACACATCGATTTTGTCCGAATGCACAGTCATACCTCCCGAGCCAGGCATATCAATGAAATCAGCATATTTGGTAAATTTCAATTGACGTCTTGAATCTTTATGATACCAAATAATCTCATCAAAGGCCGTAGGATAATTATTTGCCTCCTTGATGAAATCCATAAATTTATCACGCCCCGACAACGAAAATTCCTCTCCATGAGTTGAGAACTCGTTTTTATTAATTTCAAACTGCTTGACAAAATCATACTTTTTCAAAAAGTGCTTGAAGGCTTCAGAAGTGGAATCATCCTCAAAAGCAAAATTCTCTGTGAAATTTACTTTTAAATACGATTTTGCTTGATTGGTAGTTTTATGAACAACAGCGAATGCGGTAATAGGATTTGGACCTGTATCACCACAATTTTCACCATAGACTCTTTCCAAGAAAGTAGTCTTTCCTGCTGAAGTTTCACCAAGAAGCATTATATTTATTTTGCTATCGTTGGTAATACCGCGCAAATTTGCGAACTTAGATGATAACTTTTTCAAATCATCAACATAGTCTTGAATCTTGTCAGCAATTTCATAAACAGCCTCCGAAATACCATTGTAATACTCTCCAACATAATGCTCAGGATTATCGGGAGTATTTGTCACAGTAGTTTTAAATCCTTCAATCTTGTTATTGATCTC
Organism: Bacteroidales bacterium; assembly: GCA_024413595.1. Classification (GTDB taxonomy): domain Bacteria; phylum Bacteroidota; class Bacteroidia; order Bacteroidales; family UBA3824; genus UBA3824. The sequence continues at coordinate 38,382 of JAKSUC010000024.1, read as the reverse complement.
AGACGAGGGATTGGGCAAGAGACTATTAGCTCTCACCAACGAAGTATATAAGTCTAAATAATTCAGTTCCATATTACTTCATTTGATTCATATTATTCTGGATAGCTTCCAATTTATCCATAAACTCTTTACATTCGCTGTAATTTCTCTCCTTTATCCTAGTATCATCAGAACGCTTGTTGAACACCGCACTCTTGATAGCTTCCTTATACTCGGCTAGAGTTTTGGCAATTACATCCTTGAAATTCAACTTTGTATCATTATCAAGGATTCCTGCAATTTGATTCTGAATCTCTCTTTCTCTTTTGGTTTTTTGATCTGCGATAGCATCTTTAATTGGATTTATATTCTTGATACCTACATATCCCAAAAGTGCAATACCACCAAAAACAGCAATAGGAGCTAAAATACTACCTACCAAAGTTATTCCAGCTATGGCACTCTCAGCGCCAATTAAAGAAAAACCAGCAATTGACAAGAAAATAGACTCGGTACCTCCCTTGCAAATTCCCTCGAGAATACCCGCTGGTATATAACTTCCAGGAAGTCCAAAATTGATAGTTGGGACTTTAAAGTCAGGATTTTCAATATACATTCTTTCTGACAAATCCTTGAAAAATTCATTGAAACGTTTCTCCCAAACAGGATTGTACTTCTCAGTTATTTTTCTAAACTCATCAGAGAAAACTGAATTGATTTTACCCACATCTGGTCGTCCGCTCTTTGAATTCAAGACACTGGAAATTCCAACTACAATAGAATTCTTTAGTTCTTTTCCAACCGACTCTGATTGATCATAGATATACTTATCCATTGCAGAATCGAAAGACTCAATATCTTTATAATTCTGACTATCAATATCGAACCCAATCTTATCGAGTTCTTTTTTCCAGTAGTTACGCTCGTTAATTGCCGACTTGCGCAATTCGTCTACCAAATCATTGAAATTGAACAATATCTGGTCTAATCTTCTCGCATTAAGTTCACTCTCTGCTGAATTTTTAGCCATCTCACGGAAGACTCCATTTATTCCTGAAGCAACAAAAAGGTTGTTAACTTCAGCATTCTCTTCTAAAGTAACTTGGTTCAACATTCTCTTCTCATTGAGTACGTTATTTTTCTCAACATACTCATTGTACTTATATGTAGATACAAATATAGCCTCTTGATTATTAAAGTTACCACTGAGAATAGTCTGGAACCTTTGAGCGATATCTTCCTTTTCCTCTTCATCCTCAATCAAATCTGACTTGGAAATCAATGGAATAAGTGTAGTTGTTTTTTGACGAAGTTTAGTAAGTCTTTGAACTTCATTATAACCGCCAAAGTCATTTGCAGGCATCAGATAGAATGTGAAACTTGCCTTCTCTATATATTCATAAAGAATATGCTCAGAGAATTTATATGGAGAATCGAATCCTGGGCAATCCACCAGAATAATTTTGTTGACAAAGGAAGCAAAAGAATCCTTATTGTCACCAAACTCGTTGATATCAACCTCTATTTCAATATGATGAATAGCACCAGTTTCAATCTGAACCTTTCCCTGAATAATATCCATCAGCTCAATTCGATCCTTCTCAATAACCTCTCCACTAGGATAAACGATTTTGCCAACTCGTTTAGGCATACCATCAACAAACGACACCTCTGTAACCACAGCGGTACAAGGATGAGCCGCCGTTGGCAACAAATCCTTACCCAAAAGTGCGTTTATAAACGAACTTTTGCCTGCTGAAAACCTACCGATAAACAAAAAGTAGTTTTTATCATTGACTACCTTTTTAATTCCCTTGAGTTTCTCAGTCCACTCAACTTGCTTAATCTCATATTGATCTTTTCTGAACTCCGACAACTTATCAATATAAGTTTTCAAGTTATCGACATTGTTCTTTATAAGATCAAGTTTCTTTTGAGAAATTGCTCTTAATTGTTCTTCTGTCATAATATTAAATTAAGTTTAGTATCAATACATTTATCTTCAAAAAACATACCTCCTCCCAACACGCAAAAAGGGACACATCCCTCCATTGCTTTTAGTTCTCTTCAACCGGTGAGGCTCTGGTAAACCTATGGTGCCAAAGGGATATAGCAAATGCAGTTCCGTGCCCCCAAAAGGGTGGACAGAACATACCTTTGCATATATCGGGCACCATTAAAATTTACCAGATTTCACCGATCCGAATACGCTGTATGTTCAAAGAATAGAATAGAAACTATTCCTCTTATTTCGTATTGCGAATATCGGATATTAGTTTCATAAATGCAAATAAATTGCAAAATATTTTCTATTCAATTGACCATTCCACTAATGGGCGGAACTGCAAAAATGCTTGCGGTAGCCTTGCGGAGACCTGGATAAAACAATAAAGGGACACATCCCTCCATTGCTTGAAACTCTTTTCGACTGACGAGGCTCTGGTAAACCTAAGACGCAAAAAGATATAGCAAATGCAGTTCCGTGCCCCCAAAAGGGTGGACAGAACATACAATTACGTATATCGGCGTCTTAAAATTTTACCAGAATTTCATCAGTCCGAAATCACGCTGTATGTCCAAAGAATAGAATAGAAACTATTCCTCTTATTTCGTATTGCGAATATCGGAATTTAGTTTCAGTAATGCAAATAAATTGCAAATTTTTTTTCTATTCAATTTACCATTCCACTTAGGGCGGAACTGCAAAAATTACTTTTCAACCGACGGTATCCGCACAGCGTATGCCATCGGCTACTATTAGTACTGCACTCCGTGCAACATTCCAACGGCAACCCACTGCCTGGAAGACTGTACATATAATAACCGATTGCATACGCCGGTACGGTGGATGCTGTCAGCACAATACGTACCGCGAATGTTGTCGGCACACAAATCTAATCAACACCACAAAATAAAAAAGAACCTCTGCCACATTACGGCAGAGGTTCACAAAAAAATTCATTTTTTTTCACGGCAATCATCACCGCAGGCATCCGATCTCATCATCAACGACGGCACCCGCACAGCGTATGTCATCGACTACTATCAGTACTGCACTCCGTGCAACGCACTATTTATAAGGCAGTACTTTGAGTAGCCGATTGCATCGCCGGCACGGCGGATGCTGTCGTGCAATACGGCACGGCGGAGAAAAATCAATGCCAGCCAACACTTCCGCGTCAACTGGCATTGAAATTAAAGTTAAACAAAAAATTATTCTAAACTAAAAAACATCGATCTTGTTGAATCGTTTCTGATTATCATAATCGAATTTATTAGTTGAATTCTTAGTCGCAGACCCCTTCCTCATTCATAGCCTCCAAGTATCGTTGATTAAAATAATCCACAAACTCATTGGCCTTCGCATTAACAACCTTATCAAAAATACTGTTGATATAATTTAGTATAATTTGTTCATCTTTAACAATATCCGACATATCATTAGCTTTATGATATTCAATAGCAAAATGAGTACAGGTTTTATCAAGAGCGACATTGATATCCTTAATCAATCGCTGATTTACCTCCAACTTGGAAGGTATATATTCAATGGCTTTCTTACCATTAGTGGCTACTATTACAAAAATACCATTATTTTTCATATTACAACAAATTAATTAAACTTAATATACAAACACAACAACAAACTAAATACCAAAATGGGAATATGCTAATCTTAGCATCAAAATTGACAATAAAGCGCCATATTTACGCCAATATGTCATAATAAATGATAATAAAATTGGGAGAGATATAATATAAAATTTCCCTTCAAAAAATAGAGAATAATTTGAAATAGTCCCAAAAAGATAATATCTTCTCAACATCGTGTGTGGCATTTTCAGTTTTACTTCTCAACACGCATAGTTTTTGAGCCACAAATTGAGAAGTGGAGCTATTTATTTAACCCGTTTTAGGTAAATGGGAAAAAAACATCTACTTAATGCGGTTTTCCTAAAGCCTCGTTAAAGAGCAATGAGGGAAACCCTTGAATCGATAATACAAAACCTTGATCTAATAAAAACGATTTTTGATTCTGTATGGGATATGGTCGGCACTTATATTATTCCTGCATCTTGTTTCTTTCTTCTAATAAATAAAGAAAGACTGTCAGAAAAGACTGAAATCAAGAAGCAAGAAAATGAGTTAATTAAAGCTGACAATGATAGGATAAGGGCGTTGACAGAACAAATAGAGTTAATCAAAAATCTGCTGGCGAACGTTCCTAACAATGACGAAAAGTCGTAAGAGTGCTTTTCCTCAAATTTTTAAGAGGCTGTCCAAAAAGTTTTTTTGCGACAGCCTTTTTTATATCAAAAAAAATTATTATCTTACTGAAAAATAGAAAGATAATATGGCAAGACAAGTATATAAAGAATACAACCAGGGAGAGATACTCCTCTTCCCGCCATCCATAGAAAGCATGGTGCCACAGGATTCGCCTGCCCGCCTCGTTGACTACGTCATAAAACAGCTCGACATACATGAACTGCTCGACACCTACAAGGGCGACGGCACCTCGTCCTACCATCCGCGCATGCTTCTCAAGGTTATCTTCTTCGCATACATGAACAATGTGTACTCATGCAGGAAAATAGCAAGGCAACTCAGAGAGAACGTGCTCTACATCTGGCTCGCAGGCGGCCAGCACATGAGGCATGCAGGTAGTTCGACAAAGACCAACGAACACGGCTTCAAATCATACATAGACCATTACAAGGCCGCCAACTGTCAGGGCTGTCCACTGCGGTGCAAATGCCACACGGCCAAAGGCAACAGGATGATAGCCGTCAACCACAGGCTGGACCTCCTCAGACGCGAGGCCCGGGAACTGCTCATGTCAGAGGAAGGGTACAGGCACAGGAGCAGACGCCCTATAGAGCCCGAGGCAGTGTTCGGACAGATGAAATTCAACATGGTATACAAAAGGTTCCGCCATGTAGGGGAAAAACTGTGCCATATGGACTTCGGCATATTCGCCATAGCCTTCAATCTGCTGAAACTCAGCAGGCTAAAAGGCTTCAAATGGGATGACTTCCTAAGGAGGATGCGTTTTATTGCATTTTTGTGTCGCTATTTAATCAGAGGAAAACTAAAGAAAACTAAAGTTGTCAAATTTGATAGAATGGAACGTCGTTGGCAAGTTGAAAATACCGCATAAAATAATAAGAGGCCGTCTCGCTTTTGGGACAGCCTCTTTTTTTTATAAAAAACACAATTTTTAATAAATACTTAAAAAAAAACATAAATAAAAACAAGTAAAATTATTAACTTTGCGAATTATTAAAAAACAAAAAAACACATAAAATTCTTACATCCATGACATTACTGGAACAAATAAGAGAAAACGCTAAAAAAGCGGGCAAACGCATTGTTTTGCCAGAAGGCGAAGAAGAACGCACATTAAAAGCAGCAGAAACCATTCTTTCTGAAGGAATTGCTCAATTAATTTTAATCGGAAATCCTGACACAATAGCTCAAAAAGCTAAAGAATACGGACTAAGTAACATAAACAAAGCAACAATTGCCAATCCAAAAACTTTTGAGAAAAAAGCGCAATATGCTGATATCATGGCTGAAATGCGAAAAGCTAAAGGCATGACTATAGAAAAAGCTCTTAAACAATTAGAAAGTCCATATTATTTAGGAACATTAATGATAAAAGCAGGTGATGCTGATGGTATGGTAGCTGGTGCAATTTGCTCAACTGCAGATACTATTCGTCCTGCATTACAATATATTAAAACAGCTCCAGGCGTAAGTACTGTTTCAGGTGCATTTGTTGTGGTTGTAAAAGATAAAAATTACGGTCAAGATGGCGTATTTTTGTTTGCTGACTGCGCTGTTACAATTGACCCTACAGCTCAACAACTTGCTGATATTGCTGTTATTTCTGCAAAAACTGCTCGTCAATTAACTGGCATTGATCCTAAAGTTGCAATGTTAAGTTTCTCAACAAAAGGTAGTGCACAACACGAATCTGTTGACAAAGTTGTTGAAGCAACAAAATTAGCACAAGCAGCAGCTCCAGAACTTGATATTGATGGTGAATTACAAGCAGATGCAGCAATGGTTCAAAAAGTGGCTGATTTAAAAGCTCCTGGAAGCAAAGTTGCTGGTAAAGCAAACGTTTTAGTTTTCCCATGTCTTGAAGCTGGAAATATTGGTTACAAATTAGTTCAACGTCTTGCAGGTGCTGATGCTGTTGGTCCTATTCTTCAAGGTATGGCAGCTCCTGTTAACGATTTATCAAGAGGTTGTTATGTTGAAGACATTGTTAATATGGTAGCTATTACAGCTCTTCAAGCTGCTGCAAAATAATATAGTAAATTTCAGAATATCAATATAAAATGAAAATTTTAGTTATAAATTGTGGTTCTTCTTCTTTGAAATATCAATTATTTGACATGTCAAAAAAAGAAGTTCTTGCAAAAGGCGGAGTAGAAAAAATTGGTTTACCCGACTCATTTTTAAAACATCAAAAAGGTGAAGGTGAAAAAACAAAAATCACCAAATTAATGAACGATCATAAAGATGCTATTGAATTAGTTCTTAACACTTTAACTGATGCTAATTTAGGTGTTATTAGTTCATTATCAGAAATTGATGCTGCTGGTCATAGAGTTCTTCATGGTGGTGAATTTTTTAAAGAATCTGTTGTTATCAACGACGAAGTTATAGCAAAAATTGAAGAAATTGCTCCACTTGGTCCTCTTCATCAAATGGCTAATTTAAAAGGTATTCGTGCTATTAAAGCATTACTTCCAACATTACCACAAGTAGCTGTTTTCGACACAGCATTTCACCAAACAATTCCAGACTACGCATATATGTATGCAATTCCTTACGAATTGTATCAAAAATATCATATCCGTCGCTATGGATTTCACGGCTCAAGCCACAGATACGTATCAAAACGTGCTTGTGAAATTTTAGGTTTAGACATCACTAAAACCAAAATGATTACTTGTCACATTGGCAACGGTGCTTCTGTTGCAGCAATCGAATATGGTAAAGTAATTGATACATCTATGGGATTAACTCCTTGTGAAGGCGTTATGATGGGTACTAGATGTGGAGACATTGATCCTGCTGTTTTTCCATATTTAATGAACAATGGAGCTTTAAAACCTGAAGATATGGACACTTTTATTAATAAAAAATGTGGTGTTCTTGGTGTTAGCGGTGTTTCTTCTGACATGAGAGATGTTGAAGAAGAAGCTTTTAACAGAGGTCACAAACGCGCTGCTCTTTCTTTAAAAATGTATGACTACAGAATTAAAAAATATGTAGGTGCTTACATGGCTGCGATGAATGGTTGTGATGTTTTAGTATTTACTGGTGGTATCGGCGAAAAAGGTGATACTACTCGTCGTGGTGTTGCTATGCACTTAGAAAGTTTAGGTATTGAATTTGACGATACAATCAACACTGGTCTTCGCGACAAAGAAATGATTATTTCTAAACCTGGTAGCAAAGTTACTGTTCTTGTTGTTCCTACAAACGAAGAATTAGTTATTGCTCAAGACACTTTAGAATTAGTATCTAAATAATAAAATACAATATAATGTTTAAAATCCTGACTTAAAAGTCAGGATTTTTTTTATTATTACTAATAAATGTAAATAATTTTGCGTTATTAACAATAAAAAACCTTGAAAAAAATATTACTTATAATTATAGTTACAACTTTAAATTTAAATGTTTTTGCTCAATTTAAATTTTTAATTGATTTTGACAGTGCAAATATCGACACTTTAAAATCTAAATATAATTCAAAAACAAATACTATTGAATATTATCCATTTAAAGATAATACTAACACAGAAAATGTATGGTTTTATTTCGGAGCTACAGGTTATAGAAATGACACAGCTTTAACTATTCTTACAAAATTTGATAAAGAAATAATTATACCTAATTATCCTACAATTTCATTCAATAATATTGATTTTCAAAATATTAAAATGTGCAAACATAACAATATTGCTAAAGTTTGCATTCAAAAACCTCAAGACTCAATTTTTATTTCTTTAGGATATCCATATAATTATAAAAAGCTAACAAACTATATTAAAACTTTAAAAAACAATAAATTAGTTCAAATTGATAATAGTTTTCAATCAAAACAAAAACTTTCAGTTCCATATTTAACAATAACAGACTTTACAATAAAAACCAAAAAGAAAAATACAATATGGATAATTGGACGACAACACGCATTTGAATCTATTTCTAATTATACAATTGAAGGAATGATCAATTATTTAATAAGCAACGAAGCCCAAAATGATAAAATTCTTCAAAAATACATTTTTAGAATAATTCCAATTGTTGACGTAGACAATGTTTATAATGGACAAACAGGAAGAATGTCAAAACCTCGTGATTTAAATCGTGATTGGGACAAACCTCTAAACAAAACCATACAATGGATTGAAAATCTAATAAAATCAACTACTAAAAAATCAACTTATTACGCATTTTTTGACATACATAGCACATATCCAGGAGGAAAATCAAGCTACTTTTTTTCATACTTTGACATATATAGCAAAAATCCATACACTGAAAATATGATGGATTACTGGCACAAATTTCATAAATATACGGGATTTAGACCCAAAATTATTATTGATACTGATGAATATTACGATAGCAAATCTTCTGACTTATACAATGCACTATACTTTAAACCTAAATATTTTTCAACAACAATTGAATGTGATTGGAATCTAAACTTTTATGAAAAAGTATGGAACACTGAAGATTGGAAAAACATTGGAAAATTTATGATGAAATCTTTACTATAATTTTTTATTCACTTTTATAAAAAATATTAGAAGAAGGTTTAAAAACCGACTCAACACTATCACAAGCAATTAATTTATTTTTTCGCATAACAAACTTAGTTACAGGAGGAATCACCATAGGCGCTATTTCACCTGTAGCTAAATAAATATTTATGTCACTTTGAGATTTTGAAATGTTTAAAATAGTATCAACAGAATATTGTTCATCCAAATTATATTTTGACGCGTAATCTTTAATTTCAATACTATAAACACTATCATTATCAATTGTAAAAAAGCCTAAAGGATCTGTTTCACTAAAATATTCCTCATTATTAATTTTTATAAGCCAAGGCATACGAATTGTATCAGGTTTTGAACCCAAATAATCTGGAATTAAAGCAATAGAAATATGGATACTATCATTTTGAGAATCAGAATAATGTATACCAGACTCAGCTTGAAATACATATTTATTTGGATACAAAAATATTGAATCTTCAACTTGAATAAATTTTCCATTTAATTGTATTTCACCTAAAACATTATGCGAATACCAATATGTAAAATATTGATTTTCAAAATAATATTTAAAACAATCTATAGAATAAAATCCACAATTTGGAGTACTATATAATCCCTTTAAATCAGCTACTTTACATGAAACTAAACAAAATATAATTAATATAAATAATACCTTTTTCATATAGTTTTTAACATAATTTAGAACATTCAAAATTTGGCAAAAATAAAAATTATTAATATTTTAGACCAATGATTTAAAAAAAAAGATATATTTGCTGTAAAAACAAACAAATATGAATAATAATCACTTATTATTAATTTTAATTATAATATTATTTTCTGCAAAAAATATTCAAGCTCAAAATAATATAGATAAATATGTAGCCACCTCATTAGAAGAAATCAAAGACTATAATTTATATCCAAGCTACGATTTATATTTAGAAATGATGCAAAATTTTGCAACACAAAATCCTGATATTTGTAAATTAATAGAAATTGGAAAATCGGTTGAAGGTCGAAAAATTTTAGCTGTTAAAATTTCTGATAACGTTGAAACTGAAGAATATAACGAACCTGAATTTTTTTATAGTTCATCAATTCATGGCGACGAATTGTGTGGATATAATTTAATGTTGAGATTAATTGATTATTTATTAACAAATTATAATTCAGATAGTTATACAACAAATTTAGTAAATAATATACAAATTTATATAAACCCATTAGCAAATCCAGATGGCACTTATCATGGCGGAAATCAAAACGTTCAAAATTCAACAAGATGCAATGCAAATAATATAGATTTAAACAGAAGTTTTCCTTACATTGATGGAAGTAGTGATGTCGAAGATTTAGAACCAGAAGTAAAATCAATGATAGATTTTGTAAATCAACATTATTTTAGTATTTCAGCAAATTTGCACGGAGGCGAAGAAGTTGTAAATTATCCTTGGGATAGTTTTTACGAAAAAGAAAAATCGCTTCCCGACAAACAATGGTTTGAATACATATGCAAAAATTATGTTGATACAGCCAGAAATGTTGATCCTAATTATATGAAAACAACTTTAACATCAACAGGTTACATTTTTGGTAGCGATTGGTATAAAATTTTTGGAGGTCGACAAGATTACATGAACTTTAATTTAAGATGTAGAGAAATAACAATTGAATTATCAAAACAATATGTTTTAGACGTAGAAAAATTAGAAGAATATTGGCAAAAAAATAAAAATTCTCTTATTAATTTAATAGGTGAAACTTTACAAGGAATAACAGGACAAATCACTGATTTACAAGGCAATCCTATAAAATCAGAAATTATTGTCAATAAATATGATAAAACATATTCTACTGTATTTACAAACAAAGAAGGATACTATTTTAGACAATTATTACCTGATGAAATTTATGAAATTTGTTCCTATAACGAAAATTATGAAACTATAAGTCAAATAGTTAAAACTGAAAAAAACAAATTAATAGAACTAAACTTTTCACATCCAGAAGGAATAGGAATAAATCCTATTGTAAAAAACAATAATTTACCAAAAGAAAATATTACTATAAATTCATACGACAAGAAAATAGAAATTCAAAACACAAATAAAATAGACGAAATTTACATTATAACTTTAGATGGTAAAATTTTAAATATAATAAAACCAAATCAAAACGAATATGAAATATCCACATACAATTATAAAGATGGTATTTACGTTGTTAAGATAAAAAGTAACGAAAAAATATACACAAAAAAACTACTAATTTCAAAATAAAATGAAAAAAATATTATTATCATTATCACTATTTATGTTTACATTCAACATATTTGCACAAGACAAAAAAATGGCAAAAATTGCAGAATTATATACAAATCAACAATATGAAGCATGTATAGAATCTGCAAAAAAATATAATAGTTCAAATAATACAAATCCTGAAGGATTTTATTATTTAGGATTTTCATATTTTAATCAGTATAAAAATACACAAAAAGAAACAACATTAAAATTAGCAGAAAATACAATATATCAAGCTATTAACAAAGATAAAAATAACGAAAAACAAGAAAAATTTTCGTCAATATTAGCCGAAATGCACGATACAATATTAACAATACAAAACAAATATTATGGAAATAATGAAAAAGATAAAGCCAGAGATCATGCCTCAATGCTTGCAAAAATTTATAAAGACACAACAGAAATATATTTAAGAATATTTAATCCCGAAAAATTTATTACCCCGATAGCAATAGGAAAACGACTTTCAGATTACGAAGGACCTACAAATCAATTAGATTTAAGCGGAAAACGACAAGGTGTTTGGATCGAAAAATATGAAAATGGCAACAGAAAATCACAAATAAATTTTGAAAACGACATTCCACATGGTGATTTTTACAAATTTTATGAAAAAACAGGAGGCGTTAGTGCTCATTTATATTGTATAAATAAAGAAGTTGCTTCTGCCATTTTATATGCTGAAAATGGTGATAAAATTGCAATGGGATATTATTACAATCACAAAAAAGATAGTTTATGGCAATATTTTACAAGCGACTCTCTTTTAATTGCCGAAGAAAATTATAAAAATGGTGTAAAAAATGGATTAGAAACCACATATTTTATTTTTGGATTTCCATTAGAAGAAATTAATTGGAAAGATGGTGTAAAACATGGAACTTGGAAAAGATATTACGAATCATCAACTCCTATTTTTGAAACAACTTACGAAAATGGAAAATTAAATGGTCGTTATAATAAATACGACATTAAAGGAAAAATCATTATAACAGGTGCTTACAAAAATGGATTACCTGACGGAGAATGGAAATATTACGACGAAGAAAAAAAAGATTATGTAACACATAAGTATACCAATGGTAAATTAGACGAAAAAATCGAAGAAGAACAAAGCAAAAAACTAAAAGAATTAATAAATCCGAAAAATTTACTTCCTGATCCTCAAGATTATATAAACGATCCAATGGAATATGATTGGAAATAATTCAAAATATTTTATAATTTTAAAAATATAAACAAATAAAAAATAATAGTTTCAAAAAATGAAAAAAATACTTTATCTATTACCTTTGGTAATATTAGCAAGTTGTAGTAGTACAGAAAAAAAATTTATTAAAGTTGAAAACATTCAAACAGTACATGAATACAAAAATAATCCAATAATTTATTCATTGCCTAAAACTGTTGTATCAGTAGAAGTTACAGCAGTAAACGAAATATCTGTAAAAGGTCCATACTCAATGTATGCACACAAATATTTAGGAACTGATGATGTAATTACCGAAAATTCAAGCGTTTGGTATATTTCAAACACAGAAATTTCATCATATCCAGTTAAAGACTCTTCAAGAACTTTTGTAGTAGAAAGCAATTATCCTTGCTCATATAATTTTTCACCAGAAGGATTTCTTGAAAGTGTAAATGCTAAATCTGACTACAATTCTAATAACACTTATTATCAAGAAAAACAAAATTTAAATATTAAAGAAGATAATATAAATAAAAATCAATTTAATACATTAAATATCAATCGTTACGAAACTGTTTTTGATACAGTTTTACACGTTGTAGATGCTGACTCAATTTTTACAGCAGTTCCAACTGCAAATAAACAAATTATAAGAAAATCAATTGACGAACAAGCGCAAGAACTTGCAAATCAAATATTTATATTACGTGATGATAGAAATGCTTTGTTAGTTGGCGAAGCTGACAATAAAAATCAACCATCAGGAGATGCTTTAAAATATATGATTGAACAACTTAACAAATTAGAAGAATCATATATGAGTATGTTTATTGGTAAAAAAATTAAAATCGAAAAAAAATACGAATTTAGTTTTACACCCGAAAACACCAAACATATTCAAACAACATTGTTTAAATTTTCACCTGAATACGGAGTTCAACCAAAAACAAGTTTGCGCGGTAATCCAATAAACATTGACATTACAAACTTATTAAACAACTCTGTAGAACAAATATTTGAAGAAAATCAAGCTAATATAATTAGAAAAAATAAAATTAAACCAAGTTTTAATGGAATAGCATATTTAACACCAGCAAACGGTTTAATTAGAATTATTCAAAATAATAGTGCAATTTCTGAAAAAATTATCAACATTAATCAAATGGGAATTATTAGATATTTACCATCAACATTAATGGAAGATACCAATTTTAAAGCTATATTCTACCCTGAATATGGAACATTAAAAAGTTTAAATTAAAATAAATCCTCCTTTATGGAGGATTTTAAACATACAAATATGAAAACATTAGCAATTATTGGCTCAGGAATTTCAGGTTTAGCAGTTGCAAACTTACTAAACAAAAAATATGATATAGAAATCTTTGAAAAAGAATCAACTCCAGGTGGATTAATCAGATGTAAAACTATAAACGATAATTTATTTCATATTTGTGGAGGGCACGTTTTTAACACAAAAAGAGAAGACGTAATGAATTTTTTTTCTGAAAAATTTGATTTTGAAAACGATTTTATTAAATCAGAACGAAATTCATGTGTTTTTTTTGAAAATGGAGAAGTTACAAATCCTGTTAAACGAAGTTTATTTGTAAAAAATACATCTTGGGTAGAAGGTGTCCCCTATCCTATTGAAAATCATGTCCATATGTTAAAACCAGAAATTCAACATAGTTTTATTAACGACATCGAAAAAATCACAAAATCAAGACATAGAAGAGAACCTAAAAATTTTGAAGAATTTTTAAAGTGGAATTTTGGCGAAACTTTATATAAAATATATTTTAAACCTTACAACGAAAAAATTTGGCATACTAATCTTAAAAAAATTCCATTATCATGGTTAAAAGGCAAATTACCAATGCCTTCTATTGAAGAAATTCTTTATAACAATTTTAATCATATCAAAGACAAAACATTTGTACATAGCAACTTTTGGTATCCTAAAAAAAATGGTTCTCAATTTATTGCTAACAAACTTGCAGAAAATCAAAACATTAACTTTAATTCAGAAATCAAAGAAATCAAAAAAATTAACAATAAATGGATTATAAATAATAAAAAATTTGACATAGTATTTTTTTGTGGAAATATCAAAGATTTAAACAATATTTTACAAATTGAAGAATTTGAAAAATATAAAAATTTTATAAATAATTTAGAATATCATGGAACCACAACTGTATTTTGCGAAATAGACAAAAATTCATATAGTTGGATATATCTACCAAGCACTAACTATCAATCACACAGAATAATATGTACTGGTAATTTTTCACCTGAAAATAATAATACAAAACAATTAACTGCTACAATAGAATTTACAGATCAAATTTCAGAAGAAGAAATCTTACAAAATCTATCAAAAATGCCATTACATCCACGATATTTAACACATGAATATCATAAATATACATATCCAATTCAAAATAATGATACAAGAGAAAAAATAAAAGAAATAAAAGAAGAATTATCTCAACAACAATTTTATATGTCAGGACGATTTGTTGATTGGGAATATTACAATATGGATATTGCAGTTGGCGCAGTAAAAGATACAATTGAAAAAAATAAATTATAAAAAAAACCGCTGACAAAATATCAGCGGTAAATTTGAACCTATTATAAAAAAAACTCATACAGATTTAATAGCATTTTGACAAGCACGAACCAAATCAGCCCACATAGGCATTTCTTGAGTACGTTGATCACTATCTGCTTTTGACGCTAATTTATCTCTAACTTGTTTCAACAAATCATATTGTTGTCGACTTGTTTTCATAAATGCTTTAATATCATCTAATAAATTTGAAATTCGTTGAGTAGTTACATTTTTCTTATTATCTTGTGTAGAACACATACTAATAAATTTTTTCATTAAATCTACCCATTCTGGTTTATCAGAAGTTTTGGTTTTTGTTGTCTTTTTTGTAGTGGAGGTTTTTGATTTACAAGAAGTTGTAGATTTCTTTTTAGTAGATTTTTTTTTAGTAGAATCTTTAACAGCATCTTGTAAATATTCGGTTGCCATACCAATCAATTTGTCCCAAATAGAACTATCTTCGCTATCTTTAGCTTTTTCAAACAAAGAATCAATCTCTTGATTTTCACCTTTTTTATCTTTCCAAAAAGATGCAAAATTATTTTTAGTTATTTTATCAGAATTTTCCATAGAATAGTTTGATTAAATATTTTTATAAAAATACAAATAATTTTGATTAAAGTCAATCATAAAAATAAATAAATTAAACAAATAAATATAAATTTGTAAAAAAATTAAAAATGGAAGAATTTGCAATAGCATTATTTGTATATAATAGACCAATTCATACAGAAAAAGTTTTGAAATCATTAATAGAATGCAATAAATCAAACAATTATGATTTAATAATTTTTTCAGATGGTGCAAAAAACAAAGAATCAGAATCTGAGGTATTAAAAGTTAGAGAAATATGCGAAAAAGCAAATGGTTTTAAATCTATAAAATTAATCAAAAGAGAAAAAAATATTGGTTTAGCTCAAAATATAATCACTGGATTAAATAATGCTTTTAGCAATTATTCACAAATTACTGTTATTGAAGACGATATAAAAGTTTCAAAAGGATTTTTAGAATACATAACAGCGGCATTAGAATTTTATAAAAACAAAAATGTTTTGTCTATATCAGGATATACACCAAACATAAAAATACCTCAAAATTATAAAAATTCTACCTATATAATCAAAAGAAACTGTTCATGGGGTTGGGCAACATGGAAAGAAAAATGGGAAATTATTGATTGGCAAGTTTCTGATTTTAAAGATTTTATAAGAGATAAAAACAAAATCAAAAAATTTAATGAATGTGGCGATGATTTAACGCCAATGTTATTAAAACAACAAATTGGACAAATCAACTCGTGGTCTATAAGATTTTGTTATTCAGGATTTTGCAATAATTTACCAACTGTATATCCAACAAAATCTTTAGTAGAAAACATAGGCACTGATGGAAGTGGTACAAATGTAAGAAATACAAAAAAATATAGAACATTTTCTGTTGAAAATATTGATTTACAAAATTTTACAGATAATATCGAACAAAATTCAGAAATTTTAAAAACTTTTAGAAAAACATACAATACATCATTATTTAGAAAAACTATCAACTTAATTAAACGAATAAAATATTTATTAACAAATAAAACAAAAAAAGAATTATAATATCAAAAAAAAATCCAAAGAATTAAAAATAAAATTCTTTGGATATTATAATGAATAAGAAAATATTAATAAGCAACACCAACAATGTGATCTTCAGGAACAAAACCAAAAAATCTAGAATCATTTTTAGAAGTTCTGTTATCACCAATCACAAAATAATAATCTTGTTTAAAACGATAAGAATTAACTTTTTGATCATTAATAATAATATCGTCGCCTACAATTTCAAATTTATTACCTTCATATACTTCAATAACACGACGATAAAAATTTGCAACTCTTTTATTTAATTTTAAAACTTTATTAGCTTTAGGAATCAACAAAGGACCAAAATTACTTTCATTCCAAGCTTCTTCTTTTGAATATGGATAAACAGTAGGTTCAAAATGTTTTTTAGGCAAAACAACAGGATCAACATGCTTAATAACAGAATATTGAGAAAGTTTATTTGCAGTTAAATCATTTAAACAATAAATAGCAATATTGTTAGATTGTATTTTATTCTTATAAATACTTAAAAAATCTTCTGCATAATCAACTTCACCAGTCATATCGCTTTTTGCAATACCAATAGTATCAAGCACATTTGGATTAATTAAGCCATTATTAACAACAAAAAACGATTTTTTAGTAGTGATTAAATTGTTAACTTTTTTCTTATTTACCAAAATAGTATTATCAACAATTTCAACAATATCACCAGGTTTTGCAACGCATCTAGAAACGTAAATAGGGCGTTTGTTCATTTTTTGATAAATTACTTGAGATTTTGACACCCATTTAGGTCCATACATACGACACATTTTATAATAATTTTTGTCTTTGGCTGACGAAACTATACTATCTGTTTCGGGATGATGATAAACAACTAAATCTGAATAATCAGGAGTTGCAAATCTATTAAACCAAATTGTTTCGTCTTTAGCAATTGTAGACTCCATCGAATTATCAATAACTCTAACTCTACCAAAAATTAGAAATGCTAATCCAAACACAATCAAGACTATAGAACACAAAATAACTATTTTGGCAATTTTACTTAATCCTGATTTTTTTTTACTTTTTTCTTCAATTTTTTTTGAAGATTTTTGAGAACTCAACAAATCTTTTTTAGAATTGTCTGATGATGAATCTTTTTTAATTTTTGCCATAATACGTTAAAATTGAAAATAAATAAAAGGTTGTAAATCAGAAGCTTTAACTTGATATAATATAAATACAGTTACTACACAAATTAAAACTTTAATCCAAATAGGTGAATTAACAAACCAATTTGTATATTTTTCTTTAAAAGGAACCGACAACCAATGAATTACAAAACCAAAAGCCATTACAATAAAAACTTTTTTGTAAGCCATTGTCATTTGAGGTATTAAACTAAGGTCAGACCATCCGTTTAATAATCGTTCCAAAATATATCCTGTTGTTTCAATATCTTGAGCTCTAAACCAAATTCTTGTAAATGTTATAAAATTAAATGTTAAAAATATTCCCCAAAAATATGCTAAAAATTTTGAAGGTTCTTTTATTTGCGGTTTAACAATCATAAAAAGATACGATGCCAAAATTATTGACGAAATTGTTAACCAAATTATATTTAAAGCTGAAGTATATCCTATATAACAACAAGTTGCTGATACTATAAAATTTAACCAAACCAATATAGTTTGAAATGTTTTTTCTGGAAAAAGATTTATTTTTGATTTAACCTTTTCTATTTTAGAATCATCTTTTACTGGACGTTCCTCACAATATGGAAGAGATTTTAAATTGGCATAATAAAAAGCTCCCATTGCTAACAAAGTAAATCCAATCCAGAAAATATATTTATATTCAGTAAACCAAAATCCAGATATAACATCAATACACAAAATAAAAAATGCAATAATAATGGTTGACAAAATATAACTTGAAAGTTTAAAGAATTTGACTTTTGATAATTTAAGTTTCCAAACAAAATAACAGAAAAACCAAACACAATTGGCAATAATCCATAATAAAATGCCATTATCATTATGCCAAATATTAAAATGATAAGTTATAAAAGCACCAATATTTAAAACAGCAAGAATAATCCAACGTAAAATTTGTTGTTCTTTTCGCCAAAGTTTATAAACCACAAGACCTAACCCATTATAACCACCCCAAATAACAAACATCCAACTTGAACCATGCCAAAGTCCACCTAACAACATGGTTATCAAATTGTTCATAGATGTTACAAGAGTTAATTTAAAATCTGGGAAAAAGTGGGCAATTGTCATTAAAATAGCAAACGAACCATAAAGAATAATTGCTAAAATCATGCTTCCAGAAAGCATAACCCAAACTGTAATTATCACAATCCAACAAATATATCCACCTAAAGATCCATTTCTATTTCCTCCAATTGGAATATATAAATAATCTTTGAGCCAAGTTGATAATGAAATATGCCAGCGTCTCCAAAATTCTGCGGTACTTTTTGCTTTATAAGGAGAATTAAAATTCATCGACAATTTAAATCCCATCAAAAGAGCTAAACCTATTGCAATATCTGTGTATCCACTAAAATCGGCATAAACTTGCATACTATAACCATAAAGCGACATTAAAGTTTCGTAACCAGAATATTTTAATGGAGAATCAAAAACTCGGTCTATAAAATTGATAGAAATATAATCTGAAATAAAAACTTTTTTGATTAACCCTTTAAGAATCATAAACAAAGCTAATCCAAATTCTTGTTTTGTTAATGAATATTCTTTATAAATTTGAGGTATAAATTCAGAAGCACGAACAATAGGACCTGCCACTAATTGAGGGAAAAACGAAACATAAAAACCAAAATCTATTACACTTTCAACAGGTTCAATTTGTTTTCGATATACGTCAACGCAATAACTTATTGATTGAAATGTAAAAAATGAAATTCCTACAGGTAAAATAATTTTGTCGGTAACAAAATTTTCACCTAAAAATGTTGAAAAGAAACTTGCATCTTCGGTTAATCCAAATAAAGAAACCAAAGGTTCTGTAAAAACAAATAATGCCCAACTGACAATATTTAAAGTAATAAATAATATAGTAGATTGATTTTTATCATTTTGAGAATTTGCTTTAAGTATTCTTTTAATAAAAACAATTATAGAAATTAAAGAAATTGTAATAGGAATCCATAAATCAGATTTTACAATATATAAACTTCCCAAAAATGTTAGAATTATTGAATAATAATTGGTTATTGTAAAATTTGTACTAAAAATATCATTTACAGAATTTAAAATAAATTCAGTATATTTAAAATAAAATAAAATAAACAAATTAACAACAACGCCAAGAGCCAAAATTAATTTTTTTGCAACACCATCAGGCTTTTTGTGCAACCATTTAGTTATATAAAATATTGATACAATTGTAAAAATCAATAAAATTACATAAATACCACCTGTTTTATAATAGAAAAAAACACTCACCAAAAATAAATAAACATTTCTTAGAGCAATCTTTTTATAAATAAAAACGTAAATCGACATTACAAAAACAAAAAATCCCCAAAAATAAAATTGGGTAAAAAGTAATGGTCTACTTGGGTTAAACACCAAAATGTTATTTAAATCGATCCACGAAAATAAAGAATCCATTTTATAAAAATTAATATCTTATTTTATAATATTCTATTTACAAAAGTAGAAATAATAAACAATAAAGTTTAGTTATTTTTAATTTTTTTTTCTAAATAATTATCGTAAGTACGCAAAAAAGCATTAAAAAATAAATTAGCCGAAAAAGTATAACCAGCCACCGACATGTGCACTTTGTCATAAGACATTAACCCATGATCAAGCCAAATTTTTGAAGAACCAAAACCGCCCATAACATCATAAATACTATACATAGAAGCATTATAACGAGTTACAAGTTTATTTATAGCAACTTCCTCTTCTTCTACAGCAGGATTTGGACGTTTTCTAAATAAATAAAAATCATTTGGAACTATAAAAGTAAAAAGCACATTTGGATTACATCTTTTAATTTCTGAAATTAATTCAATGTAATTATTATAATAAACATCTTCTTTAAACGAATATGTATTAGCATCATTTACACCTAAATAAATAATAATCCAATCAGGTTTTAAAAAAGATAATTGTTTAGAAAAATATTTACATTTTAACCAAGAAGGAATACTAGCACCATTGATACCAATTGAATGATAAGTAATTCCTGAATTATCATTTTCTAAAGATAATCCATAAAAAGTAAAATGATTTTGAATAGAATCTGTTTTACATAAATGAAAAGCAACATTAGAAAAATATGTATCAAATTTATATTCAATAACACCATTTTCATAATCTTTATTCACTGTATAATTGCCCATATATGCTTCTGGTAAAATGTCAAATTGACCTAAACCAGGTTCTACAAAAATTTTAACTTGATTACAATCATATTTAATTGGATTTTTTGGGTTCATTATAACACGAATACAAGCATCTGAACTTAAAGTAGTTGCAGAAACACCAGAAATACCTAAATCGCAAGATCTTTTATATTCAACATTTCTACAAGAAGTCCAAAATCCAGAATATTCAACACTATAATTTGAAGGATTATTTGTTTTACACATTCTATAAGGAAAAACAAAACCTCTACCACCTATTAAACCAGGATGCATTGTTTGCAAACGAAATCTCATTTGATTAGAAAATATATCAGCTTGAGTATGAGAAGCTCCAAGTTGAACAACAGATAAATTTCCTTTACCAAATAAAATTAACGAATCTAACTTTTGATACAATTTTAAATAAGCAGACGAATCTTTAGAAAATTTAATCTTATTAAAATCATATCTAATAAAATTATATTTAGTGATATCGTATGGATAATCTTGAGAAAATAAATTTTTAGTAAAACCAAATAATAAAAGTAGACTACAAATATATTTAATAAAACAATTCATTTTTTGATTATTTATTTTTAGACAAATATCTATTATAGCATCCAATAAAAGCGTTGTAAAACATTTTTGCAATAACATTTGCACCTTGAGGCGTAAAATGAACAAAATCTTTTTCAGCCAAAGGAGGTTCATGAAAAACCCAATCTGGCATAGTATTTTGACCACCCATAGCAGAATACATATCCCAAAAAGCACAATCATTTTCAAAAGCTGCTTGACGCAAATCTTCTACAACCATTGGCAAAACTTCATAAGTTTCATAATTGTCCATATTTTTTGTACTCATATCAGCTGGACCTATTACTATTATAGACATATCAGGACAAATTCTACGTAACAATCTCAATTGAGCAGCAAATGAAGATTTAAAACTATGAACATTTTCTGGTTTTAAAGAAGGTACAGTGTTTCCTCCAAATTGAAGAATCAAACATTTAACATGTAAATCTTTATACATGCTTTGCAAAAATTGAGAATTCATTTTAGTGAAAATAGTACCAGAACATCCACGTAATGGAATATTATCAACAGCAATACCAGAATTACCATCCATTGCAAAACCATAAATTTCAGGACTTTGAGTACCAGAAAATTCCATTTGTAAATCTTTTGGCGACTCTGCAAATGTCCATTTCTTTACAGAATAATATTCCGAAGGAGAAATACTATCAGAATAAAGAATATTTTCACCATCAGACACTTTTACAGAAAATTTTTCTTTACAATTTCCATAAAACATTCTAATTTGCTTAATTAATTTTACATTAGCTCTTGTAACATTAGAATGAACAAATTTGATAGAACCTGTATAAACTTCACGATCTTCTGGATGTAACAAATCATCCATAAAATTTTGAATATAAGCAGTGTCTTCATCAGGAGTTTTTGGAATAACTACTGGAGGCGAAAGCATTGAAAATGAAGCTAATACACCATATCTATAATGTGTTATAGTAGTATCTATTTTTGGAAAAATAGTATATCTTTTCCAAGTTCCAGAATTTACAACTTCAAGTGGACTTTTATAATTATAAGCAGTTTGAGCAGGAATTAATCCTGGACCTGAACCGCCGAATTGAGCTTGTAATTTATATCTTAAATAGCCTGTAATTCTATCAGTTTCTATTTGAGAATCACCATAATGTAAAATTCTGATTAAAGATTGTAAATCGTCAGCACTAGACAAAGCACTGAAAATTGTATTTAAACATTGTAAACCAGAACTAGGTAATTCTAATTCTTGACGAATGCTATCAATGGCAATTGGACGAGGAACATATTCTTTAAATTGATTATCCTCTTGAATAGTATCAACTTGAACAACCTCTACAAAAACAGAGTCTTCATCATTATCATCAGGAATTTCAAGACTTGCTAAAACAGAATTTGTATCAGGTTTATTATTTTTTTCATTGAAAAAATTTTGAACAGTAGGAAATTCTAAAGCTACATCTTGAGTTATAGTAATTCCTTTTTCAGGAAAAACCAACATGATAAACAATAAAATAACCATTACCACAACAAAAAACAAAAGTGTTTTAACAGGTTTCATATGAAATAAAATTTAAAATAAATATAGGCGAAAAGCAAAATAAGCTAATCGCCATAAATATAAAATAATATTAAGATAAAAATTATTTTTTTCTAATCTTAATAATTTGTCCAATTTGCAATCTACGAACATCAGCAGCCGTAAAACCATTGATATTCATAATATCAGTGTCAGAAATACCAGGATATCTTGACGCAATAGTTGAAAGATTATCACCTTTTTTAATAGTATAATATTCAAATCTATTATCAAGAGGTTTACCCGAATTTTTACTTTGAGAAACAATATTGTTACTACTCATAGCTTGTTTTTCTGCAAATGTCATATTATCAACATTTTTGTAAGAATTAAGTTTTTTAGTAGGAACATAAACAACTAATTTTTGACCAATAGAAAGTTTATTACTTTCAATATTGTTCCAACATTTAAGTTTAGCAAGTTTAACATCATACCAATTTGCAATAAACCCAAAAGTATCACCAGACTTAACAGTGTAAGTTAATTTAGAAGTACCAGCAGGAATAGATGCATCACAAGGTTCAGGATCATAACGATAACCAGAACGTTGAGAAGCAACATAAGCTTGTTGAGCAACAACTTCGTAATTTACACTAGGTGCAAAAAAGATAGAATCTTTAAAAGCATAAATTTCTTTTTCTTGTTCAACAAATTTTGCAGAACAATCATCAGGAAGACGAAGAGGAGCTGGAGCAATATCACCAGGAACAATATCTTTTTTATATTGAGGATTTAATTCTCTTAACATTTCAATAGAAACACCAAGAACACCTTCAACTTGACCAAAATGCAATTTGTTGGTAACCATAACAGTATCGTGATAACTTGGCATATTCACTTTAACAGGAGAATAACCATGCTGTTTATAATTAGTCATAATGTAGTTAACACTAATAAAAGCAGGAACATAACCACGAGTTTCACGAGGTAAATATTGATAAATTTCCCAAAAATTAGTTCTGCCACCAGAACGACGAATAGCTTTATTAACATTACCAGGGCCACAATTATATGCAGCAATAACTAAAGCCCAATCGCCATAAATTTTATATAAATCTCTTAAAAATTGAGCAGCAACAACAGTTTCTTTAGCAGGATCGCGACGTTCATCAACAAGAGAATTAACATTTAATCCATACATTTTTCCAGTTGCATACATAAACTGCCATAAACCAGTAGCTCCAGTTCTAGAAACAGCACGAGGATTTAAAGCAGACTCAACTATAGTTAAATATTTAAGTTCTAATGGAATATCATATTGATCTAAAACAGGTTCAATCATTGGAAAATAATATTGACCAAGCCCCAAAAGAGAAGGAATCAAATATTTTCCACGACGAAGATACATTTCTATCCAGCTTTTAACATCTTGATTGTAAACTAAAGGGAAAGTTGTAGGAATTTTTGCTAAACATTCAGCATAAACAGAATCAGAAAAATATATAGGTCCAGAACTAGCAGCAACTTCTTGTTGCATTTCATTAGACTCAATAGTATTTTTTATGTACCAAAGAGCAAAAAGACTATCAATATTTTCACCAATTAGAGTTTTTTCATCAACAATTAAATCTGTTGAATCTTCCATATTATTAAAAAAAGAAACAGTATCTTCTTGCGCGTTAGCAAAATGGACACACAAAAAAGATAAAGATAAAAAGCAGATAAAAAATTTCTTCATAATTAAATATTTAATAATAATTAGAAATTAAAAACTAACCTAGCCCCAAAAGCAGGTTTATTTTTAAAATCTACAAAATTAATATCAGAATAAGGTTCAATTTTTAAAGTAAGATCATCAGAAATATCAAAATCATATAAATGAGCATCAACAACAGCATCAAAAATATTCAAAACATAAACCAACATACATGTAACATAACATAAATCTCTATATCTACGATATTTACGCATATAATTTACGATATCAGTTTCTTTTTGAATATTATGAAGACAAACACCCGACCACTTTGGATCTTTACCTATAGAATAAAGATAATAGTGCTCATCATTAACCATTTGTTTATATCTGATGTTATAAAAATTAGCAACATATAAAAGAGTTCCAACAGCACCATAAATAATAGGAACTTTCCAATATTGACCATTATAAATTTGTCCCGCACCAGGAATAGCAAAAGACAACCAACCAGCAAGTTTAGGATTTTTTGTTATTGGACCAAGAGTGTCTTCTAAAATTTCACTTTCTTCAACAGGAACAAAATTATCATCACCAATAGCAACTCTTAATTCAGAAGAATCAGTTTTTTGATTTTCAAGAGATTGATCTTCTTGAGCAAAAACAAAACTAGATTGCAACGAAATTACAAGAAACAAGAAAAATATTTTCTTAAAGAAACTCATATTAATAACTATAACTCTACCTTATTTAATAAATCAATAATTTTATTATAGTCTTCTTGAGATTTAAGATTGAATGTAATTTTACAAGCACCTTTGCTATCCACTTTTAAATCAACAGGAACAGCAAATTTTTTAGTAAAATTTTTCTTTAATTGTTTTTGTTCATCAGTAAGTTTAGGTCTTACTGCTTTCATCATCGTTTTTTTAGACTCATCAGTTTCGCTAGAATTATCTTGAGAATTATTATCTTGATTATCAATATTATTTTGATTACCAAAAACATAACCATCAGGATCTTTTACTAATTCTTCAACTTGACGAGCAGAAAGTCCATATTCAAGAACTTTTTCAAACAAAGATTTTTGCAAATCAGCATCATCTAAACTAATTAACGGACGAATTTGCCCAACAGTAACCACTTTATTTTTTAAAGCAGCTTGCATTTCGTCAGGTAATTTTAAAAGACGTAAAGAATTAGTAATAGTACTACGACCTTTACCTAAACGAGAACTTAAATCTTCTTGAGTAAGTTTACACTCATCAATTAATCTATTGTAAGTTAGAGCCACTTCAATACAATTAAGGTCTTCACGTTGAATATTTTCAACAAGAGCCATTTGCAACATTGTACTATCGTCTACATCAGTAATATATGCAGGCACTTTTTCTAAACCAGCAAGTTTAGACGCTCTATACCTTCTTTCTCCAGAAATAATTTGAAACTTATCTCCAATCTTTCTAAGAGTTAACGGTTGAATAATACCTAACGTCTTAATAGAAGTACTTAATTCTTGTATTTTTTCTTCATCAAAATCAGTACGAGGCTGAGTTGGATTAGGTTCAATTTTAGAAATATCCACGTTAGCAACGTCACCTGTATTAATAACTTCTTCAGGTTTTTTAGTAAAAGTTGAGTTATCTTGAATAAGTTCACCTAACCCACGACCTAAACCTTTTTGAAATTTTGCCATTTCTCTTAGAATTAAATTTTAATAGTTTAACTTATTGATTGTCGGAATTTTGAGAATTATTATCATTATTATTCTCCAAAATTTCTTTAGCAAGATTTAAATAGTTAATAGCACCATTAGAATTTGCATCGTATTGAATAACAGGTTTACCAAAACTTGGCGCTTCGCTTAAACGAATGTTTCTTAAAATCAAAGTTTTAAACACCATATCTTGGAAATGTTGACGAACTTCATCAACAACTTGATTACACAAACGAGTTCTGCTATCATACATAGTTAACAAAAATCCTTCGATTTGTAAATCAGGATTTAATCTACCTTGAATCATCTTAATTGTATTAAGAAGTTTACCCAAACCTTCAAGTGCAAAATATTCGCACTGAACAGGCACCATAACACTATCAGCAGCAGTCAAAGCATTTAATGTTAATAATCCCAAAGAAGGTGAACAATCAATCATAACATAATCATATTGATCACGAACTTTGTTAATAAACTTCTTCATCACTTGTTCACGTTCATCCATGTTGAGCATTTCAATTTCAGCACCAACAAGGTCGATGTGAGAAGGAATTAGGTCTAATCCATCCACTTCAGTTTTGAGAATTACTTCTGAGGGTTCCAAATTATCTACAAGACATTCGTAAACACTCTTTTCAATGGTTCTGAGTTCAAAACCCAAACCGGAAGTAGCATTAGCCTGAGGATCGGCATCAATAAGTAAAATTTTCTTGTCTAATACAGCAAGAGATGCGCCAAGGTTGATGGCTGTTGTGGTTTTACCTACACCGCCTTTCTGATTGGCAATTGCAATAACTTTTGACATATCGGTTTGTAAATAAGTTAATTAAAATACTACTTTAAGTAATCAATCTTTAATAAAGCACAAAAGTAAAATAATTATTTGAAATCTAAGACTAGAATAAAAAAAAATTACAATTATTTTACTTAAAATTCTGATTGTGAGCTATAAAATTTTTAATTTTTTTTTTGAGTTAACATGGTATATAACATTTGAAAAATAATTTGTATTTTTACATTCAAATTATCAATTATTTAGAGATATTTAATCATGGAATTTTTAAAGAATTTATTTGAATCTATCAAATATTCACATTTTTTTATGGTTTCGAACCGCGAAATTCGTCAAGTGACCACCTTATTTATATTAGCAATTTTAATTTTTTCTTCGTCAAAAATATATTCTGCTATTGCAACTAAATCAGATTATAAATTAGATAATTATTCTCAAAATATTGTTAATATAATGGATAGTTTGATTTTGGTTCAAAATACTCCTGACTCGCTTAATCGTCTTGATAGATATATTGTTGAAAAATACAAGGATTTAAATTTGTTTAATTTTAATCCTAATAATGTTACTGAAAGTGAATTAATTAATCTTGGATTTACTGAAAAACAAGTTTCTAATCTTGTTAGATATAGAAATAATGGTGGTGTTTTTAAAACTAAAAGTGATTTTAGAAAACTTTATGGACTTAGAACTAAACAATATCAAATTCTTGAACCTTATATAAATTTGCCAATAAATGATAATGAAATTACAAATAAAACAAACCTTATTTTTGATAATAAAAAGGAAAACAAACCATTAAATACTAAAGACTCAATTGATAGACTAAAGGATAGAAACGAATTATTTAATTTTGATCCTAATTTTGTTACAGAAGAAGAAATGTATAAAATGGGATTTTCTACAAAACAAATTGAATATTTCATAAAAATGAGAAACGATGGTAAAAAGTTTTATATAAAGAAAGATTTTTCAACAGTATTTTTTATTGATGCAAAAAAATATAAAGAACTTGAACCTTATATAAATATCAACATAGAAAAATTGTTTAATGGCAAAAAAGCATTTGATATAAATATAGTGTCTGCAAAAGAATTATCTTCAGAAACAGAAATTACAGAAATTGATGCAGAAAAAATAATTTTGTTGAGAGAAAAATTAGGAGGTTTTTATTCACCATGGCAAATTTCTGACTGCGAAATTAAATATGAAAACGTTAAAAAATATGTAGAATTTTTATATGTATGTTCAAGTTGGGAAATAAAAAAACAAAATATTAATTCATTATCAAAAGAAGAATTAATAAATCATCCATATATATCAGAAAAACAAGCAGAAGCAATTATATCATTTAAAGAAAATAAAGGAAAAATAATGCACTTATCAGATTTGCAAACATTAAACAAATTTGATAACAAAGAATTAAAAAAATTAGACCATTATTTTACATATAAATGAAAAAACCGACGCTCGCATAACGCAAACGCCGGCAATAATCATGAAACTAACAAAAAATCTTTTTTAAAATAAAATAATAATTTTTTTTACAATAAAAATTCTGTATTTGTAATTATTTTTACGAAAACTATTGAAAATTGTTTTCAATCAATTTAAAAAACAAATAATTATCTAGAAAAAAATTAAACCATAAAATATAAATAAAGTCAAAATAAAATATAATTATCTCTATAAAATAGAGATATAATTACTAATTAATATATTCCAAACACACATCATGAAAAGAAAATTAGTCTACTTAGCATTTGCACTCACTCTAATTGGGTGCGGTAACAAAATTCAGCAAAATGATGAATTAAAACTCAACAACCTTGAATATTTTGAAAGGCAAGGTGTTAATGTTTTGGTCTACAACAACAATTTTAACGGAGGTTTTAATGATGAAAAAAATTCAGGTATTGAAATTATTCATCATGGCGTTAGAACAATTCAAGGTGGAGCTGTTCGCTTGTGCAACACTCCAGAACAATGGGACTTAGTTCCAAAAACTGTTAGCAGAACTGTTGACACAGTAAAAAATTCTATTGAAGTGGAACTTCGTTACGAAGAGTACGATTTTAATTCAAAAATTTTGGTTGAAGGAAAAGGAGAAGCTGTTGAAATTTCAGTAATTCTTGACAAACCAGTTCCAGAAGAAATTGCAGGTGAAGCTGGATTTAATCTTGAATTTTTACCATCTCAATATTGGTCAAAAACTTATTTAATGGATAATAGACCAAGTTTGTTTCCAAAATATGCTGTAACTAACACTATTACACGACCAAACAGCGAAAAAGCAAAACAATATAAAGGATTTAAAACTTATGACGATCGTGGAACTGGAAAATTTGTTGATCCATTACCTTTAGAAACAGGTCACGAAATTATAATGGCTTCAGATTGTCCAGAAAGAATGATTACAATTTCATCAAAAGACAATGAATTAAAACTTTATGATGGAAGAATTATCGCACAAAACGGTTGGTTTGTTTTGCGTAGCATAATACCAGAAGGAAAAACAGGAAAAGTTATTAGTTGGACTGTTAAACCAAATGCAATTCCAGGCTGGATTAGAGAACCAAATATTGGATTTTCACAAGTAGGATATATTCCAAATCAACCTAAAGTTGCTGTTATTGAATGTGATAAAAACGATAAAGTTATTTCACAAGCTTCAATTTATAAAATAAATTCAGATGGTACAGAACAAAATGTTTATAATGGACAAACTACAGAATGGGGACGTTATTATAAATACAATTATGTAAAATTTGATTTTTCATCAGTAAAAGAACCAGGAATTTATTATATAAAATATGGAAATTCAAAAACCAATAATTTTATTATAAATGATAATGTTTATGATAAAATAACCGACGCCACAAGCGACGTTTGGATCCCAATTCACATGAACCATATGACTGTAAATGAAGGTTATAGAATTTGGCACGGCGAACCATTTAAAGAAGGATATTTACAAGCTCCTCCATCAAACCATTTTGATTTACATTTTCAAGGCGAAACCACCGACACTAAATATAAACCATACGAACTAATACCTGGATTAAATGTAGGTGGATATTTTGACGCAGGCGATTTTGATATTGAAACAGGTTCAAACATAAGTGTTGTTCAAAATCTTGTTCGTACATGGGAACTTTTCCGTTCAGATCGTGATGAAACATTTGTTGACGAAAAACAAAGATATGTTGACCTTCACCGTCCAGATGGAATTCCTGACATTTTACAATATATCGAACACGGAACTCTAAATATTTTGGCTCAAGCAGAACAAATTGGTCACATGGCTTCTACATTATCAAACGGAGTTTTAGACAATTATCATCATTTAGGAGATATTTCTGCAATAACAGATGGACTACATTATGATCCCAAACTTCCACCATATACAAAATCTGCAGATGGAAAATCAAGCGGAATAAAAGATGATCTTTGGGCATTTACAACACGAAATCCAATGTTAGACCAACGAGCAGCAACAATGTTTGCAGCTGCAAGTCGTGCTCTTGAAGGATATAATGATGATTTAGCAAAAAGAGCACTAGAACAATCAAAACGTTTATTAAAAGAATCTCAAGAACTTGTTAACACATGGGGAAATCGTCATGTAAGTGGCGAACATGATAGTCTTGCAATCAGAGGATTTGGAGACCTTGGTGCAAATATTCAACTTTATGCAGCAACTCACGAACAACAATACTTAGACAAATTTAATGATAAAATTTGGCAAGCTCTTGATATAAATGTTAACTATGCAATGCAAACTGCACTAGATGCAATTCCTTATATGGATGAAGCATATAAAACAAAATTAGAAAATTATGTAAAACTTTATAAAAATTATATTGATAGTTTAGAAATTGACAATCCATACGGAGTTCCAATTGGATTAGGAAATTGGGCAGGAAGTCCTGCTGTTGTATCATACGGAACAACAATATGTTTTGCAAATAAATATTTCCCTGAAATTATTGACAAAGATTGTATTTACAAAGCAGTAGCATATTTATTTGGTTGTCATCCATATCACAACTATTCATTAGTAGCAACAGTTGGTGCAACACGTCCAAAATCAGTATTTTATGGAAACAACAGAGCAGATTTTTCTGCAATACCAGGAAATATGGCACCAGGAGTTTTATTCCGTCATCCAGATCATTTTGAAAACTATGACGATTGGCCATTTTTATGGGGTCAAAACGAAGGTACTATTGCTGGTAACACAAATTATTTGATTTTTGGATTAGCTTTCAAAAATATTATAAAATAATCTAAATAACACACAAAAAAAGCACAATAAAAATATTTTTTATTGTGCTTTTTATTTTATAAATAATTATTGTTCAGCAATAAAAGCAATAAATTTCAAAGGATTATTTCCAGAATTAATCAAAGTGTGTTCAGCACCTTTAGGACAATAATGCAAACAACCTGCAGAAACATTTTCTGATTTACCCTCAATAATTACATTACCTTCACCTTCAATAACATAAATCATTTCACAAGAAGTTTCATGACGATGTAATCCAATAGAAGCTCCATTTTCAAGAACACCTTGAAACATACGACATTTACCATCAAAAAACATTGAAGCTGTTAATTTTTTTTCACCACCTTTAAAATTTGGAAAATCTTCAAATTTCGCTGATTTATAATCTATTACCATAATTATATTATTTTGTTATTAACATGTTTTATTTATAACGCAAAAATAATTGTTTTTTAAATTAATAAAAAAGAATATAATACACATAAAACAAAATCATCAAAATATTAGATAAAAAATTAATTTTTTCATATATTTACAAATCGAAAAAACAAAAAACAGCATAAATATGAAAAATATACTAATAAAATTTTTAATTATATTTTGTTCTTTATCAATAATTTCAGCTTGTAATAAAGACAATAAAGAATTAAACATTACAAAAAGAAATAGTTCTGACACATTAAAACCTCGATTGGTTGTAATGACCGACATTGCGCCAGGAAACGTTGAACCCGACGATATGGAATCAGCTGTTAGACTAATGTCATACGCAGATATGTTTGAAATAGAAGCTATTTGCACAACAATAGGATGGAATTGTGATCCATATCCAGAAGAATGGGCGCAATATTTAGACACCGTTGTAGATGCTTATAGCAAAGATGTTAAAAATCTTATGAAACGTTCTAATCAAACTGATTTTCAAAGTATTGAACAAGAAAATGGTATGCAAAAAATAGGTTATTGGCCAAGTGCAGAATATATCAAAAGTCGTTGTGTATTTGGAAGTAAAAAAGCAGGAATTGACATTATTGGCGAAGGAAACGACTCTCCAGGTAGCGAACTTTTAATAAAACTTGCTAACGAAAACGACCCACGACCAATTTGGATAGCATCTTGGGGAGGAAGCAACACACTTGCTCAAGCAATTTGGCGAGTTAAACAAACTGCAACTCCCGAAGAATTAAAAAAAATTGTTAATAAATTTTGCATCTACACAATCACAGACCAAGACATGCAATATTCAATGCGAATGAATCGTGCATATAGTTCACATCAATGGCTTAGAAAAGATTTTTTTGAAGATTTACTTTTTATTTGGGACGAATCAGCATGGCTTAATCAATGCGAAAATGGCAAAAAAAACTGGGAACTTCACGCTTCTAAAATTCAAACACAAGGAAATCTAGGAAAAATTTATCCAAATTTTCTTTGGGGTGTAGAAGGTGATACTCCAAGTTTCTTACATGTGATGCCAAACGGATTGGGAAATCCAGAAATACCAGCCGAAGTAACTTGGGGAGGTTATCATGTTTTTGCCATTAGTCCCGACAGTATAACATCAGCTTATACCAATTGGCACGAACCAATTAAAAGTATATCAAATGCTTATGAACAAAAATTTTATCCAGATGAATTTAATGATTTTGCATCAAGAATGGCATGGGCAAACGATGGAAAAGGCAACAAAAATCCAATAATCAACATAAATGGAATAAGTTCAATAAGTGGACTAACCATAAAATGTAATTCATTATCAGAATGCAAATTAGATGCTTCTAAAACTTACGACGAAGACGGAGACAAATTAACATTTAATTGGTGGATACAACCAGAAGCAGGAACTGCCGACGCAACAAAATTTACATTAGAAAATTACAACACAGATAAATTAATTATAA
This sequence comes from Bacteroidales bacterium, assembly GCA_024413595.1. Lineage (GTDB taxonomy): Bacteria > Bacteroidota > Bacteroidia > Bacteroidales > UBA3824 > UBA3824. The sequence goes on along the minus strand of JAKSUC010000024.1, from coordinate 5,012 downwards.
AATGTTCTGACAATTCTCAAATAGGGAAAATATTACATATAATTTGCGAAGTTCATGACAACGGACCGTTTAATTTAGTAGCTTATAGAAGAGTTGTTGTCGAATATTAAAAAAATAACGCATTGTATTTGTGGCAAAATAGCATGGTCTTATTTTGCCACAAAAGCAAAAAATATTCATTTGTGGCAAAATAACATATCGATATTTAACCATAAGTATATATTTTTTACAACTTTTGGCTAAATATAACAATAAAAAACCATTTATAACATATTACAAAGTGGACGTATTATGTTTATTTTCACAAAAATTATTTAATTTTAATTTCTTGTACAATTTGCCCTGGATTTCCAATTATTAAAGTAAGTGTATGATTTTTAATCTTTTTATTAAAAGGAAACGTAATTAAAAATTCTTTTCTATTCTCTAAAACTTGAAGTTTCCATTCATAAGACCATTCAAGAAATTTATTTTCACATTTAATTGGTTGACAACCATCTAAACTAACACCAAAACAATTACTTACATCATTAGTTACAGGCCACATTGGCAAAACATTTACAATAATTGTTACACTATCATTTTTTGAAGAAATATTAATAGGAATATCAATATGAGAACTTTTTAAAGACAATGGATTTTCGCTTACATCGTGAGGATTACCCAATTGCAGAGAACACCAATCTGTACCAAGACCTGAAATTAAACGAAAATTATCAGAAATTTTAATTTTTGAAATATCAACCTTAGATTTATAAGTAGGTCTTAATTGACTTTGAGGTAAAGAAAAATCTTTAGAATTATTATCAACTAATACGGGCATTTCTTGATATTTAGCCACATAACCAGGAGGAACAGCCGACATCATTTGGTTCCATTTTCCATTTAAAATTGAATTATAACAATTCATTAAAGAATTAATACTATCAAAAGCCTGTTTAACATCTTCTTGATGTTTAAAATCTTTATGATTAAGTTGAGCCATCAAAAATTTTCTATTCATTTGATAAGCACCTTTAACCGAAAAAGCCAACATTTCAAAAAAAGGAGCTTGTAAATTTTTAGGTAATTGATTTTGAATTAATTCACATTTATCAGAAATACGTTTATAATCATTAAGTCGTTTATTTATAGTAATAAAATCAAAATTTGAGTCATGAAGCTTAGAATTTTCATCATCGTCCCATTCAATTTCGAAACCCATATATTCAGGTTTACGATCCCATGCAAGACGATAATAAGTATCAAGAATATCTTGAAAATCATTTTTAAAATTATCACCAAAAATTTTAGCTAACCATTCTGCTTGATATTCATTAACATTTGAATACGAAAAATCATCAAAATTCCAAGCAAAATCAAAAAATTGTTGAAGCTCAATTTCCATAGGTTTAATATCACCTGCATTAACAAGCCAATATTTATTAGCTCCTGATTGATAAGATTTTAGCAATTCTTCATACATAAGCATAGGAGCTGTTGTAGCAATCCACAAATAATCATGAGGTGTTCCAAGATAACTAAGATGATAATAAACGCCTGAACCTCCCTTACGTTTTTGTTCTTCAGAATTAGAAACGCGTTTCATATAACCATAATTATCATCAGGCCAAATTATAATTACATCATCGGGAACTTTTAAACCAGCATCATAAATATCAAGAGTTTCTTTGTAAGGAACAAAAATTTGAGGAATATTGTCAGCAGAAACATTTTTATATTTTTCAAGAATACTTCGTTGATCTTCAAAAACTTGTTCAAGAATACGAGCGCGAACCTCGGGATTATCAGAACCTTTCATAGCTTCGTCGTGAAGCCCACGCATACCAATTGTATAAATATTTGAATATTGGGCTGTTTCTTTAATTCTATTATCCAATTTATTTATAATAGTTTGTTTATTAGTAAGATAATTCCAATCACCATCATTTTTTTTATTCCATTCAAGAGACGAAGCATTATTAAACAATAAAGGTTCACAATGACTTGTTGTAATCATAATACCCCATTCATCAGCCACTTGCTGACTTTTTGGATAAGAATAAAAAGCACCTGTACAATCGTGCATTGCAGGAGCAAGCATATTTCCTTTTAATCGGAGAATTAATTCACAAACTTTATCATAAGTTTTTGGACCAATGTCATTTAAATCCTTTTCAAAATTATTAGCAGACCATGTTTTCAACCCCCAATCTTCATCATTAATAAATAAACCACGATATTTTATTGTAGGAGATTTACTTATATAATTTTCAGAAAATTCGACATTATTTTTTTGATTAATAGGAATATCAGCCCACCAATACCACGGATTAACCCCGATTTTTTCGCTAACATAAAACACGCCATAAGCAAGACCACGAGGATCAGAACCAATGATTGTGACATTTTTATTGTTAGAGTCAATAGCAAAACATTCCCATTTATCAATCAACTCATTATGGCAATTTGCATATTTAGAATTATTTACACAAGCTAAAATGATATTAAAATTATCAGAAAGATTATTTTTGATACTTGGTTTTGTCCCCGAAACCATCTCAATATCATTTGCTAACGTATTAGCCATTTTTTTCACCAAAGCAAAATCATTTTCATCATAAACAATAGTAGCCTTAGATAAATCAATAGCAAAACTATTATATGATAATAAAAGTAACGAAAAAAGTATTAATATTTTATTCATTTGATTATAAAATTAAAAATTTAAAAGCAATAAAATTAAATAAAATAATGGAATATATCAGCATAAAAATAAAAATAGAAATCAGAAAATAATAAAACAAAATAAATTATAACAACGTTTTATAAAAAAATAAATGTCTAACTTTTAAAACTTTACAATCATGAAAAAGATATTATTTTTAATGTTTGCGTTAATGATAGGTTTTAACGCTATGGGACAAGAAAAACAAAAAACATATTATGATTTAACAGGATTTAAACATTTAGATTCAGTTAGAATATATAATGGAAAAGAACGTGTTTATGTAAAAATGCCAGAATTAGAAATAAGAAATTGTTGTGATACAATTATTTTATGGAATTATCCATTTGAAATTTTTTATAAAGATACAGTTACAACAATTGATACAACATGGGTTGTAGATCCTAAAAACAATTATTGTATAGTAGGAGATACAATGTATGAAAAACGTACAGATATATACTTAGCTGTAAGATTAGCTTGGTGTACTAATACAAGTTATTCTACAAAAATAGAACCTATTATAATATATGGAACATATGAAGAACTTAAAGATTGGTCAATGAATCCACAAAAACAAAATTCAGATGAAGATAGAGATTTTTTTATTTTAAATGGGAATGATAATGATGCTTGGTATGTATGGAAAAAAGAAGGTTCATATCATGATAGATTTCAAGCTAGAGATAAGCTATTTGAAATCTATTAAATAAATTTATATATTATTTAATAATAAAGTCTTAAAATAAAAATAATAAACTAAAATTATTTATATTTTAAGACTTTATTTGTATAAATAATTTATTTATATAAATAATAAAATGAATTCACAAAATATATCAAATGATTATGTTATAGTAAATGGTAAAAGATACTATGCTTTAGGTGGCAACTATGATATAGATCCTTCTCAATTTACAATTGATGGAACAGAAAGTCAAGTTGATTATGAATCAGAACCAAATGAGACCTCTTCAGATTATGGACATTCATATTATTTACATCTTGATGATGATGATGGAGATTATAAATTTAATGGAAATAATAGTAGAAAAGCCGAATTTATTAGAGGTAGAAACGAAATTGGTAAATATCTTGAAAATTATGGTGCTGATAATTTAAAAAGAGAATATGGTATAGATTTAGATCAATGGAATAAAGATACAGATATTTATGCAGATAAAACATCATTAGAACAAGGCGATGAAGGATTTAATAATAAAAATAGTAGACGAGTTTATTATTTTTTAGCTGATAAATTTAATAATAATTATTTTAAAAAACAAATAAAAAATCCTGAAAAATGGAAAGATAAAGATGGATTTTATGAAATACCATTAGGGAAAAATATAACAAAATCTGTTGCAACATTTAATCCATTTAATGGAAGTTATTTAACAGAAAAAGAAATAGAAGCTATAAATAATAATCCTGAATTAAAAAAAATAATTTATAAAACAGACAATAATGGTAATTATATAAAAGATAAAAATGGTAACAACATAATGAAACAATTTCATACATATGTAGATGATAATAATAATTTACATGTTATGGTTGATTCAAAAATGAGTGATTGGAGATTTAATGGAAAAAATAAAGTTAGAGATAGATTAGTATCAGATGGATTTGTATTAAATAGTGATTTAAAACCATTAAGAGTAAAACCAAAATATACAGAAAATAAAGTAAGAAGTAGAATTGGAACAGAAACTAGAATAGATAGAAATTATACTAATGGTAATGGAGAATATCTTTCAAATTATGACATAGCTGATGATCAAGACGATAATAATTATGGTTATGTTATTCATAATTTAACAGCAAAAAATAAAAATGGAAATTTTTATCTTCCTACATTTGTTGGAAATAGATCAACATTTAATAATCGTAGTAAAAATTATGAATATTTTAATGAATATTCAGGGATTCATGCTTGCGGAGGTAAAAAATACGCCTGTGGCGGTCACAAATATGCCTACGGAGGAGAAACAGAAGATGTAGGAATGCCATTAAATATGCCACAAGGATATAATGCAATAAACGAAGGTGGAATGCACGAACAAAATCCAAACGGTGGTGTTCCATATGGAATGAATTCTGATGGTTCTCTAAATTTAGTTGAAGAAGGAGAAGCTAGTGTTGGTAATAATATTATTATTCTATTCAAAATAACTTGTAAAAATTTATACAAAACAATAAAATTAAAAAAGAACAAAACCATAAATAAAAATCAAAACATTACCCACAAAAAAAAATCCTTCCAAAACCAAGTTTTAGAAGGATTAAATTTAAAGTAGGGCGG